>JAFYKS010000360.1 GCA_017537495.1 Bacillota bacterium
CTTCTCTTCTGCGCATGGCCTCGTCTGGAAGGTGCAAACGGTCTGCCGGTACGCGTATGGGCAGTCTGCGAGGAGTAACATAAAATGAAACATGAAATTACCTATCAGATTCAGCTTGCGGAAGCAAAACATGTACCGCTGATTACTGATTTATATGTCCGCAGCTGGAAACGGGCTTACAAGGGGCTTTTGAATCAGCCTTATCTGGACAGCCTGAGTTACGAAGATAAGTTTAAAAAGTGGAGTGAATATATCACGAAGCCGGGCCAGGGTGCCTTCGTGGCCATGGACGGAGAGAAGATGCTGGGATTTGTTTCCTTCATGCCTTACCATCCATATTACAAAATCGACAACTGTTTCTACCTGGATTCCCTTCATGTAGAGCCGGAGTGCCACGGACAGGGCATCGGAACCGCACTGATTGAGCGTGTTCTTGCGGAGGGCAGAAAGGGCGGCTACCCGCAGATGGGTATCTGTGTGGTTAGAGGAAACGAAAATGCTCTGAACCTGTACCTGAAGATGGGGGCTGAGCATATGGCAGTGAGAGAGGAAACCTTTACAGGGGAACTTTCCTATGCAGATCTTCTGCTTTGGAAACTGTAGAAATATAGAGGAGATGATGGTTTATGTGTTCATCTGACAAGAAAAAACTTGAAATCCGGCTGGCAGGGCCGGAAGATATTGAAGCGATTTCAGATTTATATATCCGTAACTTCAGAGAGGCCTATACAGGAATCGTTTCACAGGATTATCTGGATTCCATGAATATGGATTCAACCTGCAAAAAATGGAGTGATTACATCGCTCAGCCCCGTCATGGTATTTTCGTGGTGATGGAAATTCCTGAGGATGGCGGTCCGGAAAAACTTGGGGGCATCGTGGGATTCAAGCCTTATCATCGGATTGAAAACTGCATCTACGTTTATTCCCTATACATCGAAAAGCACCTTCGGGGGCAGGGTATCGGCACTGCACTGGTGAAAAAGGTTGCGGAAGTGGGCTGGGCGGAAGGCTATCCGCGCATGGGCGTCTGCTTTGTTGATGCCAATGACAATGCCCGCAGACTCTATGCAAAACTTGGTGCGGAGCACTGTATGTATATAGAAGACGGTTTCGCCGGTGATCCGGTTAAGTCCGAAGTGATGCTGTGGGATCTGCTGAATGGTCCGATGTCGAAAAATAACTGTTTAAAATAATTAAGTCAAACCGGCGGAAACCTTAAGATTGTAAAGATTTGAGGTTTCCGCTTGCTTTTTCCAAAGAGGTAAGTATAATGTAAATTAGAGGAGTCCGTCCAGCCCGAAATTGCTGCTGACTGCAGCCAGCGGGAAAAAGAGCGGGGCTCCGGATATTTTGAAAAAATGATCAGCCTGAACGCGAAAACACGACGAGACTTAAGAGATGAGGTAGAGAAAGATGGCAATGATTGATTTAACAAAGTACGGTATCACTGAAGCGACTGAAATCGTGCATAACCCTTCTTACGAAGTACTGTTCGAAGAAGAAATGAAGCCTGAACTGACTGGTTTTGACAAGGGCCAGGTAAGTGAACTGGGCGCGGTAAACGTTATGACCGGCGTATACACCGGCCGTTCCCCTAAAGACAAATACATTGTAATGGATGAAAACTCCAGAGACACTGTATGGTGGACTTCCGATGAGTTTAAGAATGACAACCATCCAATGAGTGAAGAAGTATGGGCTACCGTAAAGGGTCTGGCACAGAAGCAGCTGTCCGGAAAGAAGCTGTATGTTGTAGATGCTTTCTGCGGCGCGAACAAGGATACCCGTATGGCCATCCGTTTCATTATGGAAGTGGCTTGGCAGGCTCACTTTGTTACAAACATGTTCATCAAGCCTACTGAAGAAGAACTGGCTGCTTTCGAACCTGACTTCGTAGTTTACACTGCATCCAAGGCAAAGGCTGAAAACTATAAAGAACTGGGTCTGAATTCTGAAACCTGCGTTGCATTCAACATCACTTCCAGAGAACAGGTTATCCTGAACACCTGGTACGGTGGTGAAATGAAGAAGGGTATGTTCTCCATGATGAACTACTACCTGCCCCTGAACGGCATGGCTTCCATGCACTGCTCCGCCA
>JAFYKS010000361.1 GCA_017537495.1 Bacillota bacterium
ATATAATCACAGAAGGGATCAAGGGGATTGCTTCAGGGGTAGAAAATAAACTGATAATTATTATCAAATATATGCTTGTATACTTCTAATTGTGGTATATATAGGTTAAATAGATAATAACCCACAGCATATAGATGAGAAGGGGCTTTGGCCGGGAGGTAATGAGATGTTAGATAAGATGATCAAGATGACTGAATACGCATTATCCGTTTTAGTATGTGCCATGGTGCTGAATATCTGGGTTTGGTAAGTGATTGTTTTTCTGTGAGTTTTGCAGTATAATCAGGTATATGATTTTAATGCGAAACAGGGAGGATTACCATGAACTTATATACAATTCAGTCTAAGGCTGCATCCGAATGGGTGAAGGAAAATGTAAAGGTGTATGTGCTCTATGATCACACAGCGCGTGTGGAATTTAAGGCGGAGGACCGCCATGGGGATGCCATGGAAGCGTACCTGGTGAACCGTAAGGATGGCACATCTTATATGACTGATGATGGTCTGATGGTGCAGGATCTGGAGGGTACAGGCCTGGACATGGCAGAAAGCGGTGCAGGCTGGCAGGCTGTTCAGGCTGCAGCTGCAAAGCACGGCGTTCAGCTGACTGAAGACCGCGAACTGCTGATTGAGTGCAGTGAAGGGGATTTTGCAGAGAAGGCAGAAGCACTGGTGGCATGCATGACAGAAGTCTGCGCGCTGGCATAAAGCTGAATTTTATAGTGAGACAAAGTATGGGAGCTGGCCTGGTGCCGGCTCTTTTCACATTTTAAGGAGGATTGGCGTATATTGTAGGGAGCCTCCCGGATCAAAGCGGGGGCAGCGAAAGGAATTAAAATTATGGGTATTACCAATTCCAACAAAGAATTGAGCACGCAGGCTATTGACTGCGGCGGAACCTTTCGGGTGAGGCTGTCTTTGACGGCAGAACCGGACATTACCAGTAATCCGGCCGATATCGTGCTGATCCTGGACCGGTCCGGCAGTATGGCAGGCAGTCCCATGGCAAATCTGAAAAATGGCGCCAGAAAGTTCATTGAAATTATCGACCAGTCTACGGGCGGAAATCCCGGACAGATTGGGGGCGGAAGCCATATCGGTATTGTAAGTTTCAGTGATACGGCGGTACAGGACACGCAGTTGATTACCTCTGTGGCTCAGCTGGATGCAGCTGTGGATGGGCTGGATGCAGGGGGCAGAACCAATCACGGGGATGCTTTCGCCCAGGCACTTGCCTTGTTCAATCCTGCAGGAACCAATGAAAAGGTTATGGTCATGTTTACTGACGGCATGACTACAACAGGACCTGATCCGGCACCGGTGGCAGCCCTGGCAAAATCCCAGGGAATCATCATATACTGCATCGGCCTCAGCGGCAGCGGCGGTCTGGATGTAAATGCACTGAATCTGTGGGCATCTGATCCGGATTCGACCCATGTGGCCATTACACCTGATGATGCGGAGCTTGAGGATCTATTTGAAGATCTGGCAGAAAATATCTCAAAACCTGGGGCTACTAATATCGTCCTGACCGATGAAGTGTCAGACTGCTTCCGGATTTTGTCGGTAAACAGCCCGACCAAGGGCAGTGCCAGCCTGGTAAACAGCCAGACGGTGCGGTGGACCATAGCAGAACTGGGCGTGAGCCAGAGTGAAGGGGCAACACTGGAGTTTACAGTTGAGCATATGGGACCGTGTGCCGGCAGGGTGACAGTCAATGAAGATATCACTTACGAGGATGATCAGGATAATGCAGTAAGCTTCCCGGATCCTCAGATTCAGGTGGACTGCGGTCTGGTAATCTGTCCGGAAGGCTGTCCCGAACCTGTCTGCATCACCATTGGAGGCTGTGAGGATACACTGGAATTTAATGCAGGGGACTTGGGGATGGAATCGCTGGGCAGAATTCTGCAGCTGGATGTGACTCTGAGAAATGTATGTCCTAACCGAAGGGTTGCCATGGCGGTGATTCTCAATGAAGTGGATGCACAGGGGGAAGAACACCGGCGAGGTATGAAAATGATGACCGTACCGGCCCATGACCGCAGTGAATGCCACGATATGACCCTAAGGTGCATTCGGTTTGTTCTGCCGGAGGATTTGGATCCGGATGGAGACTGCGGCTGTATATGCAATGACAGAACCTTCAGAGTACGTTTTATCGCACACTATATCGACAGTGATTTTGAATGCTGTGAATGTCAGGTAACACTGTAGCCTTATCAAAGCATAAAAAAGCCCTCCGCAGGGGAGGGCATACATAGCCGGATTTCCGGTTTCGGTTATTTCATCTGAGAAGCCTTAGCTTTCGCCTTCAGGGCTTTTTCTTCACGCTTTTCTTCTTTATGCTGCTGAGAGCATTTTTCAGCGGCAATGGCAAGTACAACCATGGCTGCGTCCAGTGCGTCGTCTTCGTCAGCTACGTCGATGACGTAAGTTTCCAGAAGGCGAAGCAGTTTCTTGTAGACTCTGGCAGTTTCACGGCCGCTCTTATCGTGAACAGAGTAGTTCCAGGCCATTACGTCGCCTTTCACATCCCAGCCGTTGAAGTCGACTTTGAATTTCGGAGTGAGAAGTGTAATCTTCTTGCTGATGGTTCCCACTTTGTCGCCGCCCTTGTATAGGTCGAAATGAGGCATCAGATCGATAATCCGTTCACGGACCTTGCCTACTTCATTGCCGGCGGCATCGTAAATGACGAACTTGTGGCCCCAGGCCAGCTTGCCTCTTACCTTGAAGTAAATCTCGCCGGACTCATCATAGATATTAAAGCTGTCGAACCAGCTTACGATTTTTTCTTTTAAAACCAGTTTCATTCAGGTACCTCCTTATTCTCTGCGTATTTTGGCAGAAAGCTTTTCGCAGCGCGCTGCATCAACCGCCACAATCATCATAACGGCAAGCAGAGGATCTGCATCGTCTGCAATGACCACAGCGTTAAGTCCGGATGCATCAGGGAGAATCCGGGACAGGCGTGCAGCATCGGAACCGTCCTCTTTTCGGATGGTCCAGTTCCAGTCTTTCGTTTTGTCTTCCACAGTCCAGCCGTTGTCAGCTGTATAGCCGGAGCGGAGAAAACCGCCTTTCTTTAAAGTGGCCTGCACGGTACCGTCTTTGATCAGACGGAAGCGGCTTGGAACAGACAGCAGAGTTTCGTTGACTTCGCCAATCTGATTGCCGTCTTCATCCAGCACCAGGAATTTTCCTGCGACAGAAATCTTTCCGCAGATCTGGCAAAATACATTGCCATCTTCTTTGTATACATTGAACTGGGATGTCCAGGATGTGATACGCCGTTCAAAAAACAGAATCATAAAATTTACCTCCAGCAGAGTTTAAATAAATCCGGTCAGTTTCCACCATGGCAGGTAGATGCCGAAAATCATAATCGTTACAACAACCGTCAGTACTACTGCAAACCGCATAACATCGCGGAATTCGTAGTATTTCTGACCGTATCCCACCAGAATGGTCATCTGGTTATATGGGAATACGTAATGGCAGGTTACCAGAACCAGGGCAGTCAGGGAGATGACTTCAGGACCCAGCACGCCGCCCCAGAGGGCATTTACAATCGGCAGGGATACTGCCAGAGCACCCATAGCGCCGCCAAAGAGTGTGTGCAGCACGTAAATGCTCAGGGTCAGCAGAAGCAGCGGCAGATACACATTATCGGATGACGGCATGATTCTCAGCAAAATCTCTGAAATCGATGCTGCGATGCCGCTGTCGGCCAGTACGTTTCCAAGGGCGAATTCGGCGGTCAGGAACAGCAGGAGTCCAATTTTAACTGACTTCAGGTCCGGTGTTTTCAGTATGCCCAGAAGGAACATGATGATTACGCCGGCCAGGGAGACGTATGCCTGAGAAATGCCGTGTCCACTTTCAGTTACCCACAGTGCTACAATCACCAGCATGAGTACGCAGGTGATGCGGCCCTGTCGGGTCATTGGCTCGGACTTGGAACGGTCCATCACCAGCTTGGCGTTCAGGTGTTTTCTCTGATAGAGTATATAGACTGCCACCAGCAGCACGGATGCTGCGATGGTTGGGATTGTCATATAACGGAGCCACTGCGTCTGGGTCATGTCCACGTTATTGATGGAAAGTGCCGCCGCGTTCAGTACCACGTCACCGTTTTTCAGAATCATGGCTGTGGTGGTAGCTGTCACAAAGACGCTGAAGAGGACAGCCTTCTTCTGTTCAGCGGTTACGTTCTGATCACGCAGCAGTACGAAGTAGATGGAACCCAGCAGGGTAATGCGGGGAACCGGCTGGGGAATCACGGCTGCCAGCAGAGCATTCAGCAGACAGGCTACGATTACCAGGTGTGTCAGATTGCTGCAGAACCGGTTCAGGAAGTCGTTTGCCAGTTTCTTTGCCACACCGGAGTTCACCACACCTGCAGAAAGCAGGAAGGAGGAAACGATGGTGAGGAAGTTGGCTGACAGCGGAAAACTGAAGATTCTGGTAAGGGTGACATCCACATATGATGAGGTGACGACGAAAATCACCAGCAGCGCCACGGAAACCAGAGTTCGGTCCGCCAGCTCGGTAGCCCAGAGTGCAATACCCAGGACGATAGCAGCGAAGAGAAAGTTCTGGACAGAAGCCAGTCCCAGCGGGTTCAGAGCCAGTGCCAGAAGTGGCAGAAACGCTGTAATTCCAATCTTTATGTATTTCGGATTCATATAATTCTCCTTAGATTTGATATGAAAACTATACCATGTTTCAGCGGCAGATTCAAGATGTGTAAGAGGATAGTGAAATCATATGAAAATCATGTTATAATAGGGTATCAAAAGAAGGGAGACTGAATCTATGAAAAAGAATGAAAATATCACAACACCGGGTGCGGTAGTTGTAAAACAGATGAAGCTGAAGAAGATGACTGAAACAGAACTGGCCGCAGAGATGGGCGTATCAAAGAACCATGTACAGAAGCTGATTGCAGGAGAAGTTCGTCTGACCGATGCCACTGCAGGCAAACTGGAAAAAGCACTGGATCTGCCGAAGGAATTCTGGACAAACCTGGAAGAAGTGTACCGCGCGAAGCTGGAAGAAGAATAATCGGAGGGCAGAATATGACAGCACCGACAGAACGGGTATTTCATGAAATTGAACTGATGAGCCGCGTGTGGGACTATGCGGAAAGCAGAGGGATGAAGCAGAGTCTGTGGGCTCTGGATTTTGCTGCGAAAAAACATGATGGACAGACCCGCAAAGGTCCGGAGGGCGTCCCATATATCAGCCATCCGCTCTACATGGCGTGCCAGGCCATCAGTCTGGGCATTGCGGATGATGACATGCTCGCGGCAGTGCTGCTTCATGATGTCTGTGAGGATTGTGGTGTTTTACCTGAAAAACTGCAGGTTGATGAGTCAGTACAGCAGGCAGTACGTCTGGTAACACGGACCGGAAGCAAGGCTGACGAAGCAGCAGAAAAGGCATATTACAAGGCAATTTCCCAAAACCGTCTGGCCTCCATGGTGAAGCTTCTGGACCGCTGTCATAACGTAGCCTTTCTGGCGCTGGGCATGAAGGACGAAAAACTGCAGCGGTATGTGAGGGAGACGGAGGAACATTTCTATCCGCTCTTCGAAACCACCGCGTATCGCTGGCCGGAATACAGCCAGGCATGCTGGCAGCTGAAGTATCAGACCGCAAGCCAGCTGCAGACCATAAAAGCACTTACATAAATGTATATAAATGAAAGGGGCAGCCAATGAAGCTGATACATTTATCGGACCTTCACCTGGGGAAACGGGTGAATGAGTTCAGTATGATAGATGACCAGAAGTACATTCTGGATGAGATTTTGAAAATAATTGACGGGGAACATCCGGATGGTGTGATCCTGGCCGGCGATATTTACGATAAGCCGGTACCTTCTGCTGAGGCGGTTCAGCTCTTTGACCGGTTCCTCTGCGATCTGGCGGAGCGGAAACTGCAGGTGCTGGCCATCAGCGGAAATCACGACTCTGCTGAGCGTATGGCCTTCGGAGCAAAACTTATGGATGCCAGCGGCATTCATATGTCTCCGGTTTACGGCGGCATGACGGAGCCGGTAATTCTGACTGATGACCATGGCCCGGTATATTTCTGGATGCTGCCATTC
>JAFYKS010000362.1 GCA_017537495.1 Bacillota bacterium
ATACCCGGAAAGAACTCTTCCATGTACCTCTCCGTTTTGAACCACGGACATGATATGGAACTGGCCATTTCTGACATGGATATTCTGGATGAACTGAGCATAGAGAAGATTCTGGGCCATGAAGAGGTGCTCTGTGATGCTGAGGTGGTGTGCCTGGATGCAAACCTGAGAGCAGAACTGCTGGAAGCGGCTGCTGAAGCACTGGCATCACGCGGAATCAAGCTTTTCTTTGATCCGGTGTCTGCCCACAAAGCAGGCAGAGCGAAGAACTGCATCGGCAGATTCCACACCGTAAAGCCAAACCGCATTGAGGCGGAAGAACTTTCCGGCATCCGGATTGAATCGGAGGAAGACCTGAGCAGGGCTGCCCGCTGGTTCATGGATCAGGGCGTGAAGCAGGTGTTTATCACACTGAACAAAGATGGTGTGTATTACTGCAATGAAGAAAAAGAAGGCGTAATCCGTCCGGGTGCGGTAAACCTGGTCAGCGCCACCGGCGCCGGAGACAGTTTCTCAGCTATGATTCTGCTGGGAATGGCCGAAAAACGTGATATTGAAGAGACTTCCCGGATGGGCATGGCGTCATCATCGCTTGCAATGGAAAGCCGCTCAGCTGTCAATTATAAATTAAACAGAGAAGAAATTTTAAGGAGGATGAAATAATGTATAAGGATTTTCTGGATATTAAACCTGAAGTAGCAAAGGCAATGGAAGAAGGTGTTCCTGTAATTGCACTGGAGTCCACAATTATCTCCCACGGTATGCCTTATCCTAAGAATGTGGAAACTGCTCTGGCAGTAGAAGATGTAATCAGAGAAGCAGGTGCAATGCCGGCTACCATCGGTATCATCAACGGCCGTATCAAAATCGGTCTGACCAGAGAAGAAATCGAATATATGGCAACTGCAGAAAATGTACTGAAGGTGAGCAGAAGAGACTTCCCTCTGGTAATTTCTCAGAATGGTGACGGTGCAACTACTGTAGCGGGTACAATGATTGCAGCAAACATGGCAGGCATCAGACTGTTCGTAACCGGCGGTATCGGCGGTGTACACAGAGGCGCAGGCGAAAGCCATGACATTTCCGCTGACCTGGAAGAACTGAAGATGACTGACGTAACCGTAATCTGCGCAGGTGTAAAGTCCATCCTGGATATCCCTGGTACTCTGGAATATCTGGAAACTGCAGGCGTTCCTGTAATTACTTACGGTGCTGATGAATTCCCTGCTTTCTACAGCAGAAGAAGCGGCCATGCAGCAGAATGCAGAATGGATGATCCTGCAGCTATCGCAGCTCTGATCAACACTAAGGAAAAGATGGGCCTGAAGGGCGGCGTTCTGGTCGCAGTTCCTCTGCCTGAAGAAGATGAAATTCCGTTTGAAAAGATGGACGTTGTAATCAAGGAAGCTCTGAAGGAATGCGAAGAACAGCATATTACCGGTAAGAGAATTACTCCATTCCTGCTGTCCAGAGTAAAAGACTTGACTGAAGGCAAGAGCCTGGAAGCAAACATCAAGCTGGTTCTGAACAATGCAGCAGTTGGTGCGGCAATCGCAGTAAACCTGTAATAGAAAGAACATTCAAATATGGGAGGGGTAAAACATGAAGAAGCGTAATGCTGGAAAAATCAGCTGCCTGATACTGGCATGCATTCTGATTCTGACCATGATTCCGGCAGCAGCCTTTTCTGCGGAGTCTGCCCAGTCTGAAGATATCACTATCATGTTTACCGGTGATGTTCATGGACAGGCAGGTGAAAATCTGGGATATGCCGGTCTGAAAGCCTACGAAAATGAAATGCGGCGTGAAAACCGGTATGTTTCCGTGATTGATGCAGGGGATGCCATGAGCGGAAGTATGTTCTCTGCAGTTTCCAGGGGGAAATATTCTGCAGAAGCTATGAAGCTGGCCGGCTATACTGCGGCAGTTCCGGGGATACATGATTTTGATTATGGTGCGGATTATTTCTGCAGTACACTGGCTCCGCTGACAGGAATTGAGTATATCAGCTGTAATTTTGTGCGCACTTCTGACAACAAAGCGGTATTCAGTCCGTTTAAACTTGTGCCTTACGGCGGAAAAATGGTTGCCTATGTGGGAATCAGCGATCCGCTGACAATGGAGAAGTCTGCCGGCGATTTTGGAACAGGATATGATTTCTGTGACGGAAATGAGGGCGTAGAACTTTATTACAGGGTTCAGAATGCCATCGATACAGCCAGAGCCATCGGCGCAGAGTATGTCATTGCGGTTGCTCATCTGAGCGATGATGCGGCTGGTCCGTACAGCGCACAGTCTGTGATTAAAAATACTTCCGGACTGACAGCGGTGATTCAGAGCGGAACGCATTCTGCCTTTGCGGGACAGAGCGTGAAGGACGCCGGCGGAAATACCGTTCTGCTTTCCAGTGCGGGAAGCGGTCTGAAGAACATCGGTGTTCTGAAAATTAAAACAAATGATACGCTGGAGGGAAAGCTGATCAGCAATTATAACCTCCGCGATGTAAAGGTGCAGGATGAAGTGAAGACCCTGCAGGCGAGATACAATGGGGATCTGAGCAAAGATTTTGCTGTGACAACCAGCCGTCTGGAGGCCACATCTTCTTCCGGCACAAGAACTGTCGATAAAAAAGAAACCAATCTGGGGGACCTGACTGCAGATGCCTACAGAGCTGCCACCGGTGCAGATCTGGCGCTGGTAGAGTCCAGAGAACTGCGGTCCGGCTTGGCACTGGGAGATATCAGCTATAAGGATGTCCTCAAAGTGCTGCCTGACGGCAAGCCGATTGGTGTGGCAGAAGTCAGCGGTGCAGACCTTATGGATGCACTGGAAATGTCTGCCCGTCTTTATCCGAACTCCAACGGCGGATTTTTCCAGATTTCCGGTCTTACCTATGACATTCAGGAAACGGTGATTCCGTCTGTCTCTCTGGATGGATTCGGAAACTTCCGCGGCATCAGCGGCGAATACCGTGTGACCAATGTTATGATTAACGGTGCGGAACTGGATCTGTTCGCCACATACAGAGTGGCGGGCACTGAGGAGCTGCTCAGCGGAGCGACCGGTTATACCATGTTTAAAAACGGAACTATGGTTCAGCCGGGTGTTACTTCTGACAATCTGGCGGTTATTTCCTACCTGACCAATAATCTGAAAGGAACTGCAGGCGGCCGCTATGCCAAGTCTCAGGGCCGTGTGGACTCCATCAGACTGGTGAGACAGAGCGAACTGGAACAGGAAGTTGCTGATCTGGTTAAAGATGACCTGAAGGAATATGAAAACAGGATTGCGCAGCTGGAAAAACAGCTGAAGCAGAAGACTGAAATTCTGGCTATTAAGGATATGGAAATTACAGCCTCTTCCAAGTACGGCAAGAGCTCCGGAAAACGGTACATCCAGGTGAAATGGGAAGCCAGCGAAGAAGTGGAAGGCCTGAAGTATCAGGTGTACAAATCTGCGAAGAAGAGCAGCGGCTACAGCAAGATGAAGTCTACCAGCAGCCTTTCCTATAAGAATACGTCCGGCCTGACAAAGGGCAAGACTTATTACTTCAAGGTAAGAGGCTACAAGTCTATCGGCGGAAAGACTTATTACAGCAGCTGGTCCAATGTGGTGTCCAGAAAAGTAACATCTTAAAAGAAAATAATAATTAAAAAAGCACCCCGCTGGGGTGCTTTTTTCGTCTCAAATTTTAAATTTGTATACGTGCCGGATTACAGGGTGCCTTTCCAAAAACCATGCAGGTTGCAGTACTCGTATGCCGCAACAACTTCTTCGCCTTCAGCCAGTACGAATCTTGCCTCTGGTTTGCCTGCTACATCCAGGAACTTTCTCTGGGTACCCAGGTTGGTTTCCAGAACGATGAATGCGATGTGGTGCTCTTCCAGCATTGGATGCTCAACGGATCCAACTTTAACAACCACTTCGTTTCCGGATACTTCAACTACAGGAACGTGCTTTTCAGTAGCAGCATCTGTAGTGTTAGGAACCAGTTCTGTCATCTTTTCGCCGCAGCAGATAACTGGAACGCCGGATTCATCTAACAGTTCAACGATATTACCGCAGTGCATACATTTAAATAACTTCTTCATCATAATACCTCCCAATGTTTTATCTTAAGATTTTTTATCTCAGTGTTATATGTTTTATACTTTTAATATACACGGTTTAGGAGAAAATAAACAGTAAATTTTGTGCAAAATTTAATTAAATTGGCTTGACGGCTGTAAAATAAAGATTTATTATAATGATAACTATTATTAAATTCGAAAAGGAGGGTGTTTATGAATTATTCCAGACAGAGAAACCTGATTCTTGATATTATTAAAAATACCACTTCACACCCTACAGCAGAATGGGTTTACCAGGAAGCGAAGAAGGAACTGCCGTCTATTGGGATTGCAACGGTGTACCGGAACCTGAACACGTTAGTGGAACTGGGAGAAGTGCGCCGGCTGTCTTCCGGTGATGGACAGGATCGCTTTGACGGAATGGTGGAGGAGCATTTCCATATGAAATGCAGCTGCTGCGGCGGCCTGGTTGACCTGGAACCGGATGGCGAAGAAAAACTCCTCCGGCTGAAGGAAGTTATCTGCGATACATTTGCCGGTGTGAATGGGGAAGCTGAACTGTCTGCGGTGCTGCTGAAGGGAATCTGCGAAAACTGCAGGGTGGAAAAGGATAACTAAGCCATATGCGGCTTATAATAGAAGGAGAATTAAAATTTTACTTTACGGAGGTTGAAAAATGAAGGACTTAAAAGGAACAAAGACTCTGGAAAACCTGATGATCGCTTTTGCAGGCGAATCTGAAGCAAGAAATAAGTATACTTATTATGCTTCCAAGGCGAAGAAGGAAGGATACGTGCAGATTTCCAAGCTGTTTGAAGAAACTGCTGCCAACGAAAAGGAACATGCAGAACTGTGGTTCAAGCTGGCTCATGGCATCGGCACTACTATGGAAAACCTGCTGGATGCTGCAGAAGGCGAAAACTATGAATGGACTGACATGTATGCAAAGATGGCAGAAACTGCAGAAGAAGAAGGCTTCCCTGAAATTGCAGCACAGATGAGAGGTGTTGCGGCAATCGAAAAGGAACACGAAGAAAGATACAGAAAGCTGGCACAGAACATTAAGGATGGAAAAGTGTTTGCAAAGGACGAAGAAATCGTATGGCAGTGCAGCAACTGCGGCCATCAGTTTGTTGGCGCAGAGGCTCCTGAAGTATGTCCAGTATGCTTCCACGACAGAGGATACTTCCAGCAGAAGGCTGAAAACTACTAAAATACAGGCTTTGCGGCCCCGCATGATATGCGGGGTCTTTTTTTCGGTCTTTTTTGAATAAAAAATAGAAACGCCTATACGGGTGTACGGAGTTTGATGCCGCAAACCGTTGAAATCAAGCGGTTTTGGGTATGTAAAAAAGTTTGAAATTTTATCAACTTTTTTGAAAAAAACACTTGCATTTTTTCTTGATTTGTTATATACTAAAAAAGCTTGTTAAAGGCGAAGAAGCGGGAAGTTACCGTGCTAAAGGAGAATTTCCGCGGAGCAAGTCCTCACATGATGAGGGCGAAGGGATTCGCCTGGTCTTTTCTTGTGTAAGATAAAATGGAAACGCACGAGAGCGTGTACGAAGCAAGCAATTCCACTGTACACGTTGAAATTCCAAGCAGAAGAACCCCTTGTACAAGCATAGCGAAAACAGTACAAAAAATTTTATGGAGGAAAAAATGAGCGAATTACAGAAAATCAGAATTAAGCTGAAGGCTTATGACCACGCGTTACTGGATCAGTCTGCTGCAAAGATCGTAGAAACTGCAAAGAAGACTGGCGCTGACGTTTCCGGTCCTATTCCACTGCCTACTGAAAAGGAAGTAGTAACTATCCTGAGAGCCGTACACAAGTACAAGGACTCCAGAGAACAGTTCGAACAGAGAACTCACAAGAGACTGATCGACATCACAAATGCTACTCTGAAGACAACTGATGCTCTGACCAAGCTGGATCTGCCTGCTGGTGTAGACATCGAAATCAAGCTGTAAGAAACAGCAACACTTTAATAGCGAAGGGAACTCCCCTTAGTAAGATTGCATGAGAGGGCGGATGTGAAGCTCCTGTGTGCCGAACATCGATGCAAGTCAAACCAGAGCAATCCGCTGTAAGATTTTAGGAGGAAAAATATGAAAATGATCTTAGGTAAGAAGATGGGTATGACCCAGATCTTCGACGAACAGGGAAATGTAATTCCTGTAACCGTTATCGAAGCAGGCCCTGAAGTAGTAACTCAGGTTAAGACTGTTGAAACTGACGGCTACAACGCAGTACAGGTTGGTTTCGAAGACCAGAAGGCTCAGAGAGTAAACAAGCCTCTGACTGGCCACTTCGCAAAGGCTGGCGTTGTAACAAAGAAGTACCTGGCTGAATTCAGAACTGAAGAAGGCGAAGCTTACGAAGTAGGACAGGTTATCACTGTTGCTGACTTTGAAGAAGGCAAGAAGATTGACGTAACTGCTACTTCCAAGGGTAAGGGTACTCAGGGTAACATCAAGAGACACGGCCACCACAGAGGTCCTATGTCCCACGGTTCCAAGCACAAGAGATTACCTGGTGGTCTGGCTGCAGGTACTTATCCTTCCAGAGTATTCAAGGGTAACGCAGGTCCTGGTAGAATGGGTAGAGAAACAGTTACCGTTCAGAACCTGGTGCTGGTAAAAGTTATTGAAGAAAGAAACCTTATGCTGGTTAAGGGCGCTGTTCCAGGAAACAAGGGTGGCCTGGTACGTGTTCAGTACGCAGTTAAGGGCGACAAATAAGAGACTTCAGAAAGGAGGAAGCACAAATGGCAAAAGTTACTATGCTGAACATGGCGGGTGTTGAAGCCGGCGTTATCGAACTGAACGACGCAATCTTCGGTATCACACCAAACGAAAACGCTGTACACGCAGTTATTAAGAACTATCTGGCTAACCAGAGACAGGGTACACAGTCTGCAAAGACTAGAGGCGAAGTCAGAGGGGGCGGTAGAAAGCCTTTCAGACAGAAGGGTACCGGCCGTCACAGACAGGGCCACTCCACTGACCCATCCCAGATCGGTGGTGGTATCGTATTCGCTCCAAAGCCAAGAGACTATAGATATTCTCTGCCTAAGAAGTTAAGAAGACTGGCATTAAAGTCTGTTTTATCTTCCAAGGTAGCTGAACAGGAAATCATCGTATTAGATGAACTGAGATTTGATGCACCTAAGACTAAGGAAATGGTAAAGGTGCTGGAAAACGTAAAGGCTGGTAAGAAGGCACTGATCGTTATGGCTGAAAAGGACGAAAACGTAATCAAGTCCGCAGCTAACATTCCTGGTGTTAGAACCGCACTGGTTGGTACTATGAATGTTTACGAAATCATCAACCACGAAAGCTTCATCGTTACTCAGGAAGCAGTAAAGAAGATTGAGGAGGTATACGCATAATGAGAACAGCATACGACGTAATCATCACACCGGTTATCTCCGAACAGAGCATGGACGTTGCAGCAGACAAGAAGTACACTTTCAAGGTTGCTGTAGACGCTAACAAGACTGAAGTTAAGCACGCAGTTGAAGAAATCTTCGGTGTTGAAGTAGCTAAGGTAAACATCATGAACTATGACGGTAAAGTAAAGAGAATGGGAAGATATGTTGGCAGAACTGCTGCTTACAAGAAAGCAATCGTTACTCTGACTGAAAAGAGTAAGGAAATTGAATTCTTCCAGGGACTGTAATCGGAGGTTGACACAAAATGGGAATTAGAAAATATAATCCAACGACTCCAGGTCTGAGAGGTATGACAGTTTCCACTTTCGAGGAAATCACTACCAGCACACCTGAGAAGTCTTTAACCGTAACTCTGAAGAAGCACGCGGGTAGAAATAACAGAGGTAAGATCACCGTAAGACATCACGGTGGCGGTACCAGACATAAGTATAGAATTATCGACTTCAAGAGAGATAAGGATGGTGTTCCAGCAGTTGTTAAGACTATCGAATACGATCCAAACAGAACTGCAAATATCGCTCTGCTGGTTTACGCAGACGGTGAAAAGAGATATATCCTGGCTCCAAACAAGCTGAAGATCGGTTACAAGATTGAATCTGGTCCAGATGCAGATATCATGGTTGGTAATGCACTGCCAATCGCAAACATTCCAGTAGGTACCATCATCCACAACGTGGAACTGAAGCCTGGTAAGGGCGGCCAGCTGGCTAGATCCGCTGGTAACGGCGCTCAGCTGATGGCTAAGGAAGGTGACTACGCACAGGTAAGACTGCCATCCGGCGAAGTTAGAAAGGTAAGCATGAGATGCAGAGCTACTATCGGCGAAGTTGGTAATGCTGACCACGCTAACATCCAGATCGGTAAGGCAGGTAGAAAGAGACACATGGGTATCAGACCTACCGTAAGAGGTTCCGTAATGAACCCTAACGACCATCCACACGGTGGTGGTGAAGGTAGATCTCCAATCGGTCGTAAGAGTCCGGTTACTCCATGGGGTAAGCCTGCACTGGGTTACAAGACCAGAAAGAAGAATAAGGCTTCTAATCAGTATATCGTAAAGAGAAGAAACGAAAAGTAATTAGGAAGGAGCATATATAATGGGTAGATCACTTAAAAAGGGTCCTTTCGTAAACGCTAAGCTGCTGAGAGCAATCGAAGAAATGAACGCAGCTAACGAAAAGAAAGTAATCAAGACATGGTCCAGACCATCCGTAATTTTCCCACAGATGGTTGGACACACTATCGCAGTACACGATGGTAAGAAGCATGTTCCAGTATACATCACTGAAGACATGGTTGGTCACAGACTGGGCGAATTCGCTCCAACAAGAAACTACAGAGGTCATGCGGCTGACAAGTCCTCTAAGGTAAAGAGATAAGAAAGGAGATAAATAAAAATGGAAGCAAAAGCAGTTGCTAAATATGTGAAGATGTCTCCTATCAAGCTGAAGCCAGTTACTGATTTAGTAAGAGGCAAGGACTTAAACGAGGCACTGAACATCTTAAAGTTCACACCTGGTAAGGGTTCCGAAATCGTAGAAAAAGTTGTTAAGTCTGCTGCAGCAAACGCAGAAAACAATTTCGATATGAATCCAGACAATTTATACGTTGCAGAAGTATATGCTCATCAGGGCCCTACAATGAAGAGATGGAGAGCAGGCTCTCAGGGCAGAGCATCTATCATCTTAAAGAGAAGCTCCCACGTTGGCGTAACTCTGAGAGAGAAGAAATAAGGAGGTTCATTCATGGGTCAGAAAGTAAGTCCACATGGTTTAAGAGTCGGCGTAATCAAAGACTGGGATTCCAAGTGGTATGCAGACAAGAAAAACTTTGCTGATTATCTGATTGAAGATAACAAAGTTAGAGAATATGTAAAGAAGAAATTATACGTGGCTGGCGTTTCCAAGGTTCTGATTGAAAGAGCTGCTGAAAACAAGCTGAGAGTAATCGTTCTGACTGCAAAGCCTGGTATGGTTATCGGCAGAGCAGGTGACGGTATCGATGTTCTGAAGGCAGACCTGAAGAAGCTGACTGGCAAGGAAGTAGAAATTTCCATCGAAGAAGTTAGACGTTCTGAAATGGATGCTCAGCTGACTGCTGAATCCGTAGCTCAGGCTCTGGAAAGACGTGTATCTTTCAGAAGAGCTATGAAGCAGGCTATCGGCAGAACCATGAAGTCCGGTGCAAAGGGTATCAAGGTTGTTTGCTCCGGTAGACTGGGCGGTGCTGAAATCGCTAGAAGCGAAAAGTACAGCGAAGGTAACGTGCCTCTGCACACTTTAAGAGCTGACATTGACTACGGCTTTGCTGAAGCTGACACCACTTACGGTAAGATCGGTGTTAAGGATTGGATCAACCACGGTGAAGTTTTAGACAAGGGATTACAGAGTGCAGTTCGTGAAGAAAAGCGCGAAAAGAGAGGCGAAAGAAAGGGCAGAAGAGACGGCGAAAGACGTGACAGACGTGACAGACGCGATGGCGAAAGACGCGAAAGACGTGACAGAAACGATCGTTTCGAAGCACCAAAGGCTGTAAACCCAAGAGTTAGAAAGACTCCAAAGGTTGAACCACAGGTTGAAGCAGTTGAAACTGTAGAAGCAGTTGAAGAATAAGAATCGGAGAAAGGAGGAACTAAGCCATGTTAATGCCAAAGCGCGTTAAACGTAGAAGAGTTCACAGAGGAAGAATGAAGGGCGTAGCAACCAAGGGTAACACTATCACTTACGGTTCCTACGGTTTAGTAGCACAGGAATGTGGATGGATCACCTCTAACCAGATTGAAGCGGCTCGTATTGCGATGACCCGTTCCATCAAGAGAGGTGGTAAAGTATATATCAAGATTTTCCCACACAAGTCAGTAACTAAGAAGCCTGCTGAAGTACGAATGGGTTCCGGTAAGGGTGCTCCTGAATACTGGGTAGCAGTAGTTAAGCCGGGCAGAGTAATGTTCGAAATCGAAGGTGTATCTGAAGATAAGGCAAGAGAAGCCATGAGACTTGCCTCCCATAAGCTGCCTGTAAAGTGCAAGTTTGCAGTTAAGGCCCAGGAAGTAAAGGGTGGTGAAGCATAATGGAATTAAAGAAGATGAGAGAAATGACCGAAGTTGAATTAAACACTGAACTCGGCAAGATGAAGAAGGAATTATTCAACTTAAGATTCCAGCATGTAACCGGTCAGCTGGAAAATCCAGTTAAGATGCGTGAATTAAAGAGAGATATCGCTCGAGTTAAGACCATCATCAGAGAAAAAGAACTGGCTAAGTAATAGAAAGGAGGATGTAATATGACAGTTGAAAGAAACAGAAGAAAGACTAAAGTTGGCGTTGTAGTATCCGACAAGATGGATAAGACCGTTGTTGTAGCTATCGAAGACTTCGTAAGACATTCCCTTTATGGCAAGGACGTAAAGAGCACTAAGAAGGTTAAGGCTCACGACGAAACTAACGAATGCCAGATTGGCGATAAGGTAAGAATTATGGAAACAAGACCTCTCTCCAAGGACAAGAGATGGAGACTTGTGAACATAGTAGAGAAAGTTAAGTAAGGAGGCACCAGATCATGATTCAGACTGAAACTAGATTAAGAGTTGCCGATAACTCCGGTGCAAAGGAACTGCTCTGCATCCGTATCCTGGGCGGTACTTCCCGTCAGTATGCGAACATTGGAGACGTAATCGTTTGCGCAGTAAAGGAAGCAACCCCAGGTGGTGTTGTTAAGAAGGGCGACGTTGTTAAGGCTGTAGTAGTTAGAACTAAGCATGGTGCAAGAAGAGCTGACGGCTCCTATGTAAAGTTTGACCAGAACGCAGCAGTTATCATTAAGGATAAAGAAGACAAGAACCCGGTTGGAACTCGTATTTTCGGACCGGTTGCAAGAGAGCTGAGAGACACGGGCTTCATGAAGATCGTGTCCTTAGCACCGGAAGTATTATAGGAGGCAATCACTGATGCGTATTAAGAAAGATGACACAGTGGTAGTAATCACTGGTAAGGATAAGGGTAAGACCGGCGTTGTTCTGAAGGCTATGCCTGCTGAAAACAAGGTTGTTGTTCAGGGCGTAAACGTTCAGACTAAGCACGCTAAGGCTACCAGAAATGCTGGAGCAGAAATCAAGCACATCGAAGGACCTATCGACGCGTCCAACGTAATGCTGTACGATACAAAGGCAAAGGCAGCAGTTAAGGTTGGTTACCAGATTAAGGATGGTAAGAAGGTTAGAGTTAACCGTAAGACCGGTGCTGTAATCGACTAGGAAAGGAGGAGACGATTTTGACAGCTAGATTAAGAGAAACTTATAATAATGAAGTTTTCAACGCTTTAAAAGAAAAGTTTGGATATAAAAATGTAATGGAAGTTCCTAAGCTGGTTAAGATTACCATCAACATGGGTCTGGGCGAAGCTAAGGACAACGCTAAGCTGCTGGAATCCGCAGTTGCTGAACTGGCACTGATTTCCGGTCAGAAGCCTGTAATCACCAGAGCAAAGAAGTCCATCGCTAACTTCAAGGTTAGACAGGGCATGCCTGTAGGTGCTAAGGTTACTCTGAGAGGCGACAACATGTATGTGTTTGCTGACAAGTTCTTTAACATCTCTCTTCCAAGAGTAAGAGACTTTAAGGGCGTAAGCAGAAATTCCTTTGATGGTAGAGGTAACTACTCCATGGGTATCAAGGAACAGTTAATCTTCCCTGAAATCAGCTACGATCAGGTTGATGTAATCAAGGGCATGAACATCGTATTCACTACAACGGCTAAGACTGACGAAGAAGCAGCAGCTCTGCTGGAACTGCTGGGTATGCCGTTTGAAAAGTAATAGGAGGGAATTATGGCAAAGACATCTCTCAAGGTTAAACAGGCTAGAAAACCTAAGTATTCAACACGTGCATATACCAGATGCAGAGTATGTGGTAGACCTCACTCTGTATTAAGAAAATATGGTATCTGCCGTATCTGTTTTAGAGAGCTTGCTTACAAAGGAGAAATTCCTGGCGTAAGAAAAGCAAGCTGGTAATATAGAGTGAAAGGAGTTACACTGTAATGACAATGACAGATCCTATAGCGGATATGCTGACCAGAATCAGAAATGCAAACACTGTAGGCCACGAAACTGTTGAAATTCCTGCTTCCAAGATGAAGAAGGCTATCGCAGAAATCTTAAAGGCTGAAGGTTTCATTACTGATTATGAAGTAATTGAAGATAACAAGCAGGGTACTATCAAAGTTACTATGAAGTACGGTGCACATAAAGAAAGAGTTATTTCCGGAATCAAGAAGATTTCCAAGCCAGGCCTGAAGGTATATGCTAAGGCTGATGAAGTTCCAAGAGTTCTGGGCGGACTGGGTATCGCAATCATCTCCACCTCTCACGGTGTAGTAAGCGACAAGGAAGCTAGAAAGCTGGGCGTTGGCGGCGAAGTTATCTGTTATGTATGGTAGTAGGAGGAACTAAGAATGTCTAGAATTGGTAGAAAACCTGTAGTTGTTCCTGCTGGCGTAGAAGTTACCGTAAACGGTAACGTTGTAGCAGTAAAGGGTCCTAAGGGCCAGCTGCAGCAGGAAATCAGCAAGAACCTGACTGTTGAAGTTAAGGAAGGCGAAGTAGTAGTTACCAGACCTACCGACAACAGAGAAGACAGAGCACAGCACGGTCTTGCTAGAACATTAATCAACAACATGATCGTAGGTGTTACTCAGGGCTTCGAAAAGAAGATGGAACTGATCGGTGTTGGTTACAAGGCTGAAAAGAAGGGCAACACTCTGGTTATGAACCTGGGTTACTCCCATCCTGTAGAAATGGTTGACCCTGAAGGAATCACTACTGAAGTTCCTAAGGCAACTGAAATCATCGTTAGAGGTGCTGACAAGGCTTTAGTTGGTAACTATGCTGCTAACATCAGAGCTTGGAGAAAGCCTGAACCTTATAAGGGCAAGGGTATCAAGTACGTTGACGAAGTAATCCGCAGAAAAGAAGGAAAGACCGGTAAGTAATAGAAAGGAGTGAAGTGAAAATGGCAAACGTAAGCAGAAATGACAGACGTGTTAAGAGACACGACAGAGTAAGAAAGAACCTGAATGGAACTCCTGAAAGACCAAGACTTTGCGTATACAGATCCAACAAGAACATCTCCGCACAGATTATCGATGACGTAAACGGCATCACTCTGGTTGCAGCTTCTTCCCTGGATAAGGAACTGAAGGCTGAACTGGAAAACGGCGGAAACAAGGAAGCTGCAAAGAAGGTCGGCGAAGCTGTTGCTAAGAGAGCTCTTGCAAAGGGTATTGAAGAAGTTTGCTTCGACAGAGGCGGTTTCTTATATCACGGAAGAGTAGCAGAATTAGCAGAAGGTGCTCGCGAGGGCGGTTTAAAATTCTAACAGGAGGAAATAAAGAATGCGTAATATCGTTGATGCATCTAAGCTGGACTTAAAGTCAACAATCGTAAGCATCAGAAGAGTTTCCAAGACTGTTAAGGGTGGTAGAAACATGCGTTTCTCCGTTACCGTAGTAGTTGGTGACGGCAACGGCTATGTAGGCGTTGGCCTGGGCAAGTCTCTGGAAATTCCTGAAGCTGTAAGAAAAGCTGAAGAAGATGCAAAGAAGAATTTAATATATGTTCCTACAGTAGGAACCACAGTGCCTCATAAGAATCTGGGTGTATTCGGAGCTGGTAGAGTTCTGATCATGCCAGCTGCACAGGGTACCGGCGTTATCGCAGGTTCCTCCGTACGTACAGTACTGGAAGCTGCAGGTATCAAGGACGTAAGAGCTAAGTCCATCGGTTCCAACAACACCGGTAACATGGCTTACGCAACTATCGAAGGTCTGAAGAACATGATGACTGTAGAAAAGGTTGCTCAGCTGAGAGGCAAGACAAAGGAAGAAATTTTAGGATAGGAGGAAACGCGAAATGGCAAAAATGATTAAGATCACTTTAACAAAGAGCACTATCGGCGCTTCCCCTAAGCAGAAGAAGGTTGTAGAAGCGTTAGGACTGAGAAAGATGCACCACTCTGTAGAGCTGGCTGACACTCCGCAGACTCGCGGTGCAGTTGCTAAGGTTTCCCACCTGGTTACTGTAGAAGAACTGTAGGAGGTGCTCAATAATGAGAATTCATGAATTAAGAGCGGTTGAAGGCGCTACTAAGGCTCCTAAGAGAAAAGGCCGCGGTACTGGTTCCGGCAACGGTACAACTGCCGGCAGAGGTATGAATGGTCAGAACTCCAGATCCGGCGGCGGCGTTCGTCTGGGCTTTGAAGGTGGCCAGATGCCTCTGTACAGAAGACTGCCTAAGAGAGGCTTCAACAACAAGTGGGCAACTGTATACACTACCATCAATGTAGAGGATCTGAACAGATTTGAAGCTGGTACTGTAGTTACTCAGGAAGTTTTAGAAGCTGCAGGCGTAGTTAAGCAGGTTAAGGACGGCATTAAGGTTCTGGGTAACGGTGAACTGAAGGTTGCTTTAACTGTAGTTGCTGATAAGTTCAGCGGCTCTGCTGTAGAAAAGATTGAAGCAGCTGGCGGCAAGGCTGAGGTGAAGTAAATGGGTATGTTAAAGACCGTCGCTCAGGCGTGGAAAATTGCTGAAATCAGAAGTAAAATGATTTTTACTCTGCTGATGCTGGTGGTTTTCAGAATCGGTTCTAACATTCCAGTTCCAAATATCAATAGAGAAGCGCTGGCTCAGATGTTCACAGGAGATGCAGGACTGTTCGATTTATTCGACCTGTTCTCCGGTGGATCCTTCAGTAACTTCACGATATTTGCTCTGAGTATTACCCCTTACATCACAGCATCCATCGTAATTCAGCTGTTAACTGTTTTCCCATTCTTCGAAAGACTCGTTAGAGAAGGTGTGGAAGGCAAGAAAAAGATGGCTCAGTACACTCGTTATCTGACAGTTGTACTGGCACTGGTTCAGTCCATCGGACTGACTGTTGGTCTGTTCAGAAGCGCTGTTATTGATAAGGGCGCGTTCTCCATCGCAGTAGTAGTACTGGTTCTGACTGCTGGTACTGCATTCCTGATGTGGCTGGGTGAACAGATTAACGAAAAGGGCATTGGTAATGGTATTTCTCTGCTGATCTTCGCAGGTATCGTATCCAGAATTCCAAGCGGCATCAGAAGCCTGTTCGTAAATGTTACTGAAGGCCAGATGTCCATCGTGACTCTGATTCTGTTCGCACTGTTTGCACTGGCTGGTATCGTAGTAGTAATCCTGATTCAGGAAGGTCAGA
Organism: Bacillota bacterium; assembly: GCA_017537495.1. Lineage (GTDB taxonomy): Bacteria > Bacillota > Clostridia > Peptostreptococcales > Anaerovoracaceae > RGIG7179. The sequence continues at coordinate 15,765 of JAFYKS010000362.1, forward strand.
GAAGAATTCCGGTACAGTATGCGAAGAGAGTAGTAGGCAGAAAGATGTACGGCGGCCAGTCCACCCACATCCCTATGAAGGTTAACCAGTCCGGCGTTATTCCGGTAATCTTCGCAATGTCCTTATTACAGTTCCCTCTGACAATCACTTACTTCCTGAACTCTGACAGTGGATTCTCTCAGTTCGTTCAGAAGTGGCTGTCCCCAGCAGGTAACCCTGGTATCTGGGTATACGGGATTCTGAATATTGCACTGATTATTTTCTTCACCTACTTCTACAATGCGATGACTTTCAATCCAAACGAAGTAGCTGAAAACATGAAGGCAAACGGCGGCTTTATCCCAGGTCTGCGTCCTGGTAAGGCTACCGAAGAATATTTAGCAAAAGTTATGTCAAGACTCTCTATTGTAGGTGCTATTTTCCTGGCAGCAGTTGCTACCTTACCTACAATTCTGGGCGCGTTAGTTCCATCCTTAAGCGGCATCCACTTCGGTGGTACTTCCCTGCTGATTGCAATCGGTGTAGCACTGGATACCGTAAGACAGCTGGAACAGCAGATGATCATGAGAAACTATCAGGGATTCCTGAAATAGTGGGGAGATGAGAAGAATGCTTAGAACAATTTTATTAGGACCTCCGGGTGCCGGCAAAGGTACTCAGGCAGTAAATATCGTGGATAAGTACGGTGTACCGCACATTTCCACCGGTGATATCTTCAGAGCAAACATCAAGAACGGTACTGAACTGGGCAAGAGAGCGCAGGAGTACATGAACCGCGGTGAGCTGGTTCCGGATGATCTGGTAATTGAAATTGCAACTACAAGACTGCTGGAAGATGACTGCAAGAATGGATTCCTCTTAGACGGTTTCCCAAGAACCGTTTATCAGGCTGAAAAGCTGGATGAATTCCTGGCTGCTCACGGTTCCAAAATTGACAAAGTACTTGACATCGCAGTAGAAAAGGAAGAACTGATTACCAGACTGACTGGCAGAAGAGTATGCAAAGCATGCGGCGCCAGCTTCCATGTGGTAAACATTCCTCCAAAGACTGAAGGCATCTGCGACAGATGCGGCGGCGAACTGATTCAGAGAGCTGACGACACCATCGAAACTGTTGCAAACAGAATCGATGTTTATGAAAAGCAGACCATGCCTCTGGTTGACTACTATGAAAAAGCTGGAAATATTGCACACATTGATGGTGCAACTGGACTTGACAACGTGTTTGCTGACATCGTAAAAGCTTTAGGAGAATAGCATGATCATCATCAAATCCAAACAGGAACTTGAATTGATGCGCGAGGCCGGTAAGGTAACTGCCCTGATCCTCAGAGAACTGGAACAGTTCATGAAGCCAGGTGTTGCTACCATTGAAATTGACCGGTTTGTAGAAAAAACTGTGAAGGAACACGGAATGATCGCTGCGGAAAAGGGATACTGCGGATATCCGGCAAGTATCTGTGTTTCCATCAACGACGAAGTAGTCCATGGCATTCCAAGCGAAGACAGAATCCTCCAGGACGGTGACATTGTCAGCGTAGACCTGGTGGTTGAACACAAAGGTTACATGGCCGATGCGGCCAGAACCTACGGTGTGGGGAACATCAGCGACAAAGCAAAGCGTCTCATTGAGACTGCAGAGCGTGCCTTCTTCGAAGGCATGAAGTATGCTAAAGAAGGCAACAGACTGTCTGATATTTCCCATGCCATTCAGTCTGTCGTAGAGGGTGAGGGCTTCGGCGTAATCCGCGATTTCGTAGGTCACGGAATCGGCAGAGATATGCACGAAGATCCGCAGATCCCGAACCACGGCAAAGCTGGAAAAGGACCGCGTCTGCAGAGAGGCATGACCCTGGCTGTCGAACCAATGATTTGTGAAGGCGACTGGGAAGTGGACGTTCTGCTGGACGACTGGACTGCGGTAACCGTAGACGGCGGTTTATCTGCACATTATGAAAATACTGTTGTTATCACTGATGGTGAGCCTGAGCTGCTTACTTTGTAAATAGAAGGAGACTGAATATGGCGAAGAAAGACGTCATCGAAGTTATGGGAACAGTTGTCGATACCCAGCCGAACGCAATGTTTAAAGTGCAGCTTGACAACGGTTTCGAGGTGCTTGCACACATTTCAGGTAAAATTAGAATGAACTATATAAGAATTCTGCCTGGTGACAAGGTGAAGGTTGAACTTTCCCCTTACGATCTGA
>JAFYKS010000363.1 GCA_017537495.1 Bacillota bacterium
CTGCCTGTAAAAAAATTTCATCAGTTATTATACTACATTTGTTTTTTAATATAAAGAAGTCTGGGAAATTTTTTGAATTTTTTTGGTATATAGCGGAAGTGGCAAATATGCCACTTCCACGATGTCGCCAGGCCGGTTTGCCATGCACACAAAAACCGCGTACTTACGTACGCGGTTTAGCTGCACTATTTGTACAGTGGATATTTTTCACAAAGTTCTTTTACAATTGCTCTTGCTGCATCCATAGAAGCTTCATCTTCAGGATTATTCAGTACCAGACCGATAGCTTTTGTTACCTGTCTTACATCATCTTCCTTGAAGCCTCTGCTTGTCATAGCAGGAGTTCCCAGTCTCACGCCGCTTGTAACGAATGGGCTCTGAGGGTCATTAGGAACTGTATTTTTGTTAGTTGTGATGTTTGCGTCATCCAGCAGTTTTTCTGCCAGTTTACCTGTCAGTCCTTTATTTACCAGGTTCAGCAGTACCAGGTGGTTGTCAGTTCCGCCGGATACCAGGTCGAAACCTTCTGCAATCAGGCCTTCAGCCAGAGCCTGAGCATTTTTGATTACCTGCTCCTGATATTCTTTGAATTCAGGTTCAGATGCCAGCTTGAAGCATACTGCTTTCGCTGCAATGATATGCTCCAGAGGACCGCCCTGTGTTCCAGGGAAGATTGCCTTATCGATTGCTTTGGCATACTGCTCTTTGCACAGAATCATGCCGCCTCTTGGACCTCTGAGCGTCTTGTGAGTAGTTGTAGTTACGAAGTCAGCATACTCTACAGGGTTTGGATGATGTCCTGTTGCTACCAGGCCCGCAACATGAGCCATGTCAACCATCAGCATTGCACCTACTTCATCTGCGATCTCCTTGAATTTCTTTGCATCAATTGTTCTAGGATAAGCACTTGCACCTGCAACGATCAGTTTTGGCTTATGCTCTAATGCCAGTGCTCTTACTACATCAAAGTCAATTCTTCCATTTTCGTCAACACCATATGGTACGAATTTGTAAGATAATCCGGAGATGTTTACCGGGGAACCGTGAGTCAGGTGACCACCGTTGTCCAGGGACATTCCCAGTACAGTATCACCGTATTCCAGAACCGCCTGATATACAGCAATATTTGCATTTGCTCCACTGTGTGGCTGTACGTTTGCATGGTCTGCACCGAACAGAGCCTTAGCTCTTTCGATAGCCATAGTTTCAACTTCGTCTACGTGTTCACATCCTCCGTAGTATCTTCTGCCAGGGTAGCCTTCTGCATATTTGTTAGTCAGGGCACTGCCTGCGGCTTCCATGATTTCGTAGTTTACAAAGTTTTCAGATGCGATCATTTCGATCTTATTCTCCTGTCTGGACATCTCGCGGCGGATAGCTGCTGCGATTTCCGGATCGGCTTTGTCTAAGTGGTTAAAGTACATTTTCCTATCTCCTTATCTTTTGGTAATAGTGGTATTCCGCGGCAATGCCGCCATATAATAACTAACTTACAACGCGTTCCAGTCTCTTGAGTGCCAATGCAATCGTCAGACCCGGTATTACGCGGTTTCCAGTGATTTCAACGCCCAGCACATCATTGATTCTCTTCAGTCTGTACTGAACTGTATTTGTATGGATTCCCATGAATTCAGCAGTCTTACCACTGTTCATGCCTGCATCCAGCACAAATGTTTCCAGAGTTTCAAGCAGCTGTTTGCCTTTGTTTTCTCCGGCAATTTTAAATGGTTCCAGCAGCTCTGCATAGTTCTTTTTAACATATCCGCCCTGCAGCTGAATGTTGATACAGTTGCTTACCAGAGCCAGTTCATATTTAGTGAACACTCTCTTATATGGGAATACATTCTGTACGAAGGACCAGCTTTCGCCAATCAGTCTGAATGCATCACCTGCACCTTCGATACCTTCCAGTCCTGTTACATGGAAGATACGTACAGTCTTATCTTCTTTAAGTTTATTGAACAGTTTTACACAGATATTCTTTCCATCAACGCCTGGTTCTATTTCATCCGGATCCTGTAAAATCATACCATATGTTTCATCGTCTTCGGTAATTTTCATAATGTGCAGACCTTCCTGCTTTTCGAAGGCTGGCAGCACACTGTGGTCGATGCCCTTGGCAAAGAATACGCTCAGGATATCCTCACCTTCAATTCCCGCTTCATCTTTCAGCGTGTATGCCAGAGATTTGTTACCACGGATCAGCGCCTTGATGAATTCTGCTCTCGCATCACGCTCAGGCGTGTATTTCCACATTCCCATCGCCAACTCGATGATTTCTGCCAGTTTGGTAATTTCACCAGTGGAGTAAGAATCCTCATTGTCAACAATCATCATGAAATACTTGTCATTATTAATTGTTACAGGTCCCCAGTAAGTGAGTACTCCATTTACATCAATAAGTGTATAAAGTTCGGAAGTGTTTCCGATTGAACGTTCGTGTCCCATACGGATGGCTTCTGCAATCGTGGTTTTCTGACGTGTTTCTACAGAGAAAATCGGGTTAAAGTCTTCGCTCAGCAGAACCATCTGGAAATCGTTATTAATTGCTGCTTCTCTTACTGCTGCCTGGAAGTTGCTGTGTTTCTCAAAGTTCAGCAGATGGAAAATAGTGTTACTGATAAGTCGGTTGCTGAAATTGTCACTGTACAGAACTTTTTCCATGATCTGATTGATTACCTGAGAATAATTAACTTTACTCTCTTTAGACATCACAATCAGAGGAAGCCCAGCAGTTTCTGCTGCCTCTATCACAGACTTGTCCAGTTTCTGGACAACGGCGCCTACATAGAAAACTACCAGCGCTGCATGTCCGTCTGCTGCGACCTGCTTAACAATCTGACACTGTTTCGCAGCATCATCTCTAACCGCAAAGAAACCCGTCAGCAGCATTCCGCCATTATCGTCCGCATATGCTTTTATTTCATTTGGAACAGTCGCTTCCAGAACAGATACGGATCTGACATCATTATTCAGACCGGATGTCCCTGCAACAACCTGTGCACCCTTAAATGCACTGAGTTCCAGACAATCTCTTACTGTAACTTTCATTTATTTTTCCTCTTCTTCTTTATCTGATTCTACTGTTTCACTTTCATCCTCAGCAGCTTCTTCGGCATTTTCTTCATCTGCAGTTTCTTCTGCTGCCTTTTCTTCCAACAGCAGACGTTCAGCTTCGGCAGCTTCCGCCTCATTCATTTCACGGATCTTATCTTCTTCCATATCCACGTGCTCTGCCAGTTCTTTTGCTGTCATTTCACCTGTGTACAGTTTTTCGAACTGCTCACCATCCAGAGTTTCAACTTCCAGCAGTGCCTGTGCAACTTCATTAAGTTCATGCATGTGGTCTGTCAGGAGCTGTTTTGCCTCTGCATAGCAGGATTCGATGATGTGTCTTACTTCTTCGTCAATTTCAGCTGCAGTTCCTTCGGAGAAGTTCTGTCTGGAAGAGAAATCTTTTCCCAGGAAAACTTCATCAGATGAACTGTAGTTTACAGGGCCCAGCTTTTCACTGAAGCCGTATTTTGTAACCATGTCTTTCGCGATTTCTGTAGCACGCTGAATATCGTTGCTGGCACCTGTACTGATATCGTCCAGTGTCAGCTGCTCTGCTACACGTCCGCCCAGCAGGTGGATGATAGATTCGCGCATGGAGGTTTTTGTGCCGTAGTATTTGTCTTCTTTTGGCAGAATCATTGTGAATCAGCCAGCACGTCCTCTTGGAATAATTGTGATCTGGTGTACCGGATCTGTATTCGGCAGGGCACGCGCTACAACTGCATGACCGGCTTCGTGGAAAGCAGTCAGCTTTCGTTCGTTTTCGCTGATAACTCTGCTCTTCTTTTCAGGACCTGCAATAACTTTTGTAATAGCCTCTTCGATTTCATCCATACGGATTTTGAGACCGTTTCTTCTTGCAGTCAGCAGGGCTGCTTCGTTCAGCATATTTTCAATGTCAGCAGGTGTGAATCCCGGAGTTCTTCTTGCCAGAACCTTAGGATCAACCTCATCTGCCAGCGGTTTATTTCTGGAATGAACACGGAAGATTTCTTCTCTTCCTTTGATGTCAGGTGCACCAATAACGATCTGACGGTCAAATCTGCCAGGTCTCAGCAGTGCAGGGTCCAGGATGTCCGGACGGTTAGTTGCCGCCAGGATGATGATTCCGGAGTTTTCGCTGA
>JAFYKS010000364.1 GCA_017537495.1 Bacillota bacterium
GGACTATGGTGTACTGACCATGGAAGTGGTGCAGAAACTGATGCCGCTGCAGAAGAGTCAGCTGGCTGAACAGGGACTGGAGAGGGTGCTTTACGAAGTAGAACTCCCTCTGGTTGAAGTGCTTGCGTCCATGGAAGTGGACGGAGTCCGTGCCAATGCACAGTTCCTGGATGACTTTGGTGTGGAGCTGAAGAAACAGATTACTGAGAAGGAACAGGAAATTTATCAGTATGCGGGAACTGAATTTAATATCAATTCTCCGATTCAGCTGGGTGATATTTTATTCGAAACTCTGAAACTTCCTGCAGGAAAAAAGACAAAAAGAGGATACAGTACAAGTGCTGACGTGCTTGAAAAAATCCGTCCTCTTCATCCGATTGTGGATAACGTTCTTACATACAGAAACCTGGCCAAACTGAACTCTACTTATGTGGAGGGGATGAAGCCTCTGATTTGTGAAGACGGCAGAATCCGTGCTCATTTCCAGCAGAATGTTACAACGACAGGAAGACTGTCCTGCACTGAACCGAACCTGCAGAACATCCCAATCCGTCAGGAACTGGGCAGAAAACTTCGTCAGGCCTTCGTTGCAGCTGATGAAAACCATACTTTAGTCGGAGCGGACTATTCCCAGATTGAACTTCGTGTTCTGGCGCATTTATCCGGAGATGAAGTTCTCATTGAAGCCTTCAATAACGGTGATGATATTCATAAACTGACTGCATCCCGCGTGCTTGGTGTTCCTTTTGATGATGTATCTCTGGAACAGAGAAGCCGTGCAAAGGCTGTAAACTTCGGTGTTATTTACGGCATGAGCAGCTTCGGCCTCAGTGAGGAACTGAATATTTCCAGAAGAGAAGCTGACGAATATATCAAAGAATACTTCCGTAAACACGAGAAGGTAAAAATATACATGGACAGCCGTATTGCCGATTGTAAGACGAGCGGCTATTCTGAAACGATTCTGGGACGTAAACGTATGATTCCGGAAATTGGTGCTTCCAATTTCATGGTACGTCAGCTGGGTGAACGTCTGGCTATGAATACTCCAATCCAGGGAAGTGCGGCAGACATTATCAAGCTTGCCATGATTGGTGTATACCGTGAACTGAAGGAGCATTTCCCGCAGTCCAGACTGATTCTGCAGGTTCATGACGAACTGATTATTGACTGCAGAAACGAAGAACTGGAAGAAGTGAAGAATCTTCTTGTACGCTGCATGGAAAGTGCCATGAGTCTCCAGGTAAAACTGGCGGCAGAGCTTAATACAGGATATTCCTGGTATGACCTGAAATAGGAGAACTACATGAAAGTAATTGGTCTGACAGGCGGAATCGGTACAGGGAAATCCACCGTATCTGCCTATCTGAAACAGAAAAATATTCCGGTCGTTGATGCCGATCAGATTGCCCGGGAAATTACCGCACCGGGATCACCTGTACTGGATGATATCCGTGCTTTGCTGGGAGATGACGTGTTTTTTGAAGACGGCACCATGGACAGACAGAAGGTTGCTTCGGTGATATTCGGCAATCAGGAAATTCTGTCTGCCTATGAGGCACTGACTACGGCTGAGGCTGTGCGCCGATGCATTTCTGAACTGGAGGAATACAGACAGAAGGGCATTTATGATATGGCAGTTCTGGATGCTCCGCTTCTCTTCGAGTGCGGACTGGAGTCTCAGACTGATGAAGACTGGGTTGTGGATGCTGATCTGGAAATCCGTATTTCCCGGGTAATGGCACGTGACGGTATTTCCCGTCAGGCGATAATGGACCGGATTCATCGCCAGATGTCTTCGGAGAAGAAACGTGAAATGGCCGATTTTGTGATTGATAATTCAGGCAGTCTGGATGAACTTCATGTTCAGATTGATCAGCTGCTGGAAAGGAACACGGATGAGAGATAAACTTGATATAATTCTTTATTTCCTGAAACGGACCTGGCCGGTTATTCTGGTTTCTGCTGTAATCATCATCGGTGCCAGTGCAGGTGTGGAAATTTATAAAGAAGAAGTTCTGAATATTGACCCGGATGTACAGTATAAGACTTCCACAAGTCTGTCTCTTTCCTGTGAGCCGCTGGACACGCTGAACCCGATTCTTTCGCAGAGTGAAGATGTTTATCATCTGTCCAAACTGCTTTATAACAGTCTTTTTGATTATGATGAAACTTTAAATGTGGTTCCTGAGCTGGTGGATAAATATACTGTGGACAGGGACCGTGGCAAAGTTACCATAACTTTGAAAGAGGGAATTAAATGGCATAACGGTAACCCACTGAAAGCAACCGATGTGAATTATACGATTAATGCCATTAAGAATGCAGGTACCCGATCCCTGTATTATGAAGCAGCCAGCAAAATCAGCTATGTATATGTGCGTGATACGTATAAACTGGAACTTTATTTCAGAAATGCCTATGATGCATCTCTGGATGATCTGACTTTCCCGATTCTTCCGTCCGGTCAGTATGGCAATGCATTTCAGCTGGCACAGGCAGAAGCGGGATTCAAGCCTGTGGGAACCGGACAGTATCAGTACCAGTCATACAACTATCTGAAGCAGCTTCGTCTGAAGCCGAACGAAGAATACTGGGGAACTGCAGCGAAGCGAAAGCTGAAAATCATGATTCTGCCGGAAAAAGAACTGTCACCGAACATGATGGAAATTGAATCGGTAACCTGTTATGTGGATGAATCCTCTGAACGCAGGTCTACAGTGATTGACAAGAATTTTGTTATGTATGATATGGTTACCAATGATGTGGAATTTCTCATCTTCCATCCGAAAAGTGTACTTATGAGGGATAAAGAAGTACGTCAGGCAGCAGCATTTGCAATTAATGAGCAAAATATTCTTTCCAGCGGGTATATGGGTGATGCAGTGCTTTCTGATACCATCTATTTCCCTGATTTCTGCGGCGTTGCCGATGAGGGGGATGCATATGCATTTAATCCTGAAAAGGCAAAGGAACTGCTGAAAGAAAAGGGGATTGCTGACATTGACAATGACGGCATCCTGGAAGATGGAAAAAACAACGAAGTTATTCTTCGGATTGCTGTAAATAAAAAGAATTCTGCACGGCTTGCGGCTGCCCGCCTCATTGAAAAGGATCTGGATAATCTTGGATTTAAGGCGGAACTGGATGAGCTGACCTGGGATGAATATAAGGCAGCAGTTTCTGCAGGCAAACATGACATCATTGTTGCCGGTTTTTCCATCAATGAACAGTATGATCTCCGTGATTTCTACAACGGAAGAAATGAGTGGAAATATTACAATGACGAGCTTTTTAATCTGGCGAACGAGATAGAACGGCTCTATACATCAGAAGAGTATACAGAACTTTACCGTCAGCTGAAAGATGCACTGCTGGAAGAACTTCCGTATTACAGTCTCTGCTATAAAAAAGCAGGTCTGGTTGGAATTGAGGGCTTCAAAGCCGGAAAAATCTCCATGTTCAATGATCATTACAGGAACATCGAAACCTGGAGCTGGACTTATGCGGTGGAAGCTGAAAAGCAGGAGCAGAAAACTGTCGATTCAGCTGCGGAAGAGGCAGAAGAATAATTCCGCACACATATAAAAAAATTAATTGTAATCATTACGGAAGTGTGATACAATGTTTGCGTTACCTTCCGGCAAATTGCCGGAAGGTATGCTATGCCGGCGTGATGGAATTGGCAGACGTGCGGGACTCAAAATCCCGTGGTGGCAACACCGTATGGGTTCGACCCCCATCGCCGGCACCATCCATGAAAAAATTGATTTTTTAAATGCAGGAGGATAATAAAATGACTGAAACTGTAATGGGCTTACTGCCTTTATTAATTCTGATTGTACTGATGTACTTCTTAATGATCAGACCTCAGAAGAAGAAGGACAAGCAGATTGCTGATATGAGAAACAGCCTGAATGTTGGCGATGAAATCATCACAATCGGCGGTATCTGCGGTAAGATCGTAAAGACCAAGGATGAAACCATCGTAATCCAGGTTGGTGCAGACAAGGTTAAGTTCGAAATGATGAGATGGGCTGTTTCCAGCGTTACCAAGTCCAGCGGCAAGCCAGCTGCAAAGGAAGTGGAAGCAGAAGAAGCTCCAAAGAAAGCTATGCCAAAGAGACTGAAGAAGTCCGCTGACGTGGAAGAAGAAACTACAACTGAAGAATAATCTCGGCATTCCGCAAACAGGTATACACAAGACCCCAATATTTTGGGGTCTTTTTTCATTTTTAACCATGAAAACGGCTATATTCTGCGATTTGAGGGTAAAAAATATTACATTTTAACTTGTATTAAATGCTAAAAAGTAGTACAATGAAATGTAAACTAAAATGCCTGTATTATGGGCTTAAAAGAATATATCAAATGAGAGGTTTTTAGAAAAATGAGTGCAAATGTGAAAAAACTGCTGGCAGCTCTGGTGCTGGTAGTTATAGTACTGGGATGGTATTTTACCTGCTTTGGTGCAGGCTCTGTTACCTCAGTAAAAGATGCTATGAAGTATGGTCTGGATATCAACGGTGGTGTGTACGTTGTAATGGAAGCCCAGACTGACCTGACAGGGGATGAACTGAAGGTTCTGATGGATCAGACCCGTGCAGTGCTGGATAACCGTGTTAACCAGCTTGGGGTTTCTGAATCTTCTGTAACCATTGAAGGTGACAAGCGTATCCGTGTGGAAATCCCTGGTGTAGAAGATGCGGAAGATGCAATCGAAGCAATTGGCCGTACTGCGCTGCTCCAGTTTGTATTATCCGACGGTACTGTAATTGTAGACGGCAGCCATGTAAAGGATGCCGGTATTGCAACGGAC
>JAFYKS010000365.1 GCA_017537495.1 Bacillota bacterium
AAGAAGTCCGCGGCGAGTTTGAAAAGCTGGACGATATCATGGCATACAACCAGTACAAAGTTCTGAAGGCCTTCCAGAAGAACAGAATCCGTGAAATGCACTTCGGCTGGAAAACCGGTTACGGTTACGACGATGCAGGCCGTGATGCACTGGGTCAGACTTTCGCAGATGTTTTCCATACAGACGCTGCTCTGGTAAGAACCACCTTCGTAAACGGTACCCACGCTCTGGCGACGACTTTACTGGGTATCCTGAGACCTGGAGATGAGCTGATTTACGCTACCGGCGAACCATACGACACGCTGCAGACCGTTATCGGCCTGACTAACTATGAAAAGGGAAATGGTTCCCTGAGAGATTACGGCATTACCTTCAAGCAGGTTGACCTGCTGCCAGACGGTTCCATTGACATCGAAGGCGTTAAGGCTGCCATCACCGACAAAACCCGTATGATCACTGCACAGCGTGCCACCGGTTACTCCTGGAGAAAGGCAATCTCCATCGATGAAATTGAAAAGCTGATGAAGGCGATCAACGAAGTAAATCCTGACATTATCAAGATGGTAGATAACTCCTACGGTGAATTCCTGGATACCAGAGAACCTTCCGACGTAGGTGCTGACGTTATGGCTGCATCCCTGATCAAGAATCCGGGCGGCGGTCTGGCACTCTCCGGCGCTTATATCGCAGGCCGTCAGGATCTGATTGACAAAATTCAGTACCGTATGACCTGTCCGGGCATTGGCGACGAATGCGGTCTCATGTACGGCCAGACCCGTACGCTGTTCCAGGGTTTCTTCCTGGGTCCAAAGGCTGCAAACGGCGCACTGAAGGGTGCAGTACTGTGCGGCAAAGCATTCGAAAAACTGGGATTCGAAGTATCTCCTAAGGCTGGTGACGTGCGTTCCGATATCGTACAGGCAGTTAAATGCGGCGATCCGCAGAAGCTGATTGCTTTCTGTGAAGGTATTCAGGCAGCGGCTCCAATCGACAGCTTTGTTTCTCCAGTTCCTGGCGACATGCCTGGTTACGAAGATAAGGTAATCATGGCTGCTGGTGCATTCGTACAGGGTTCCACCATCGAACTGTCTGCCGACGCTCCAATGCGTGATCCATACATCGCATACTTCCAGGGCGGTCTGACTTACGAACACTCCAAGTTCGGTGTCATTAAGGCAATCGACACCATGGTAAAAAAGGGTCTGATTACTATCGAATAAAGGAATTTTTAATGGGTACAGGGATTGAGAATCTGAAAAAACAGAAAAGAATCCGGCTGATAATTTCTATCCTTAAGCTGCTGCTTCTGGCATCCATTGTGATAGGAATTCCGCTTTACATTTACCTGGTTCACGGAAATCTGCTGCATCGGTTCGAAGATGTACAGGCAGTCATTGCATTCCTGGAGCAGTACGAAGCCGAATCCATACCGATTTATCTTGGTCTGCAGGTTCTTCAAATCGTCATCAGTGTACTTCCCGGTCAGGTTTTTCAGATTGCCGCGGGCTATATGTATCCCTTCTGGCTTGCACTGCTGCTGGCCATGACCGGTGCTGTGGCTGGTACCTGTATCACTTTTGGCCTGGCAAAATATCTTGGCCGTGACTTTCTCCATCTGTTTTTCGGTGAAGAGAAGATTTCGTATTATATCGAACGTCTGAACTCCATACGTGCCTATA
>JAFYKS010000366.1 GCA_017537495.1 Bacillota bacterium
GGTCATTTCACAATTCCTGAAGAATGGTAATGAAAGAATGTAAATAAAGGAGGACTATTATGAACTTTTTAAATCAGATGAAAAAGGGCGAAACCTATTCCTTTAAGGAAGAACAGACTTATAAAACAATCCGTAATGTAAACGAACCTCATCTGGCTTTCCTGCTGCTGCTGGATACATCTACATCTATGGGCAGCAAAGTTGGCATGAAGACCAAGATTCAGCTGCTGAATGAAGCAATTGCAAGACTGAAGGCCCAGATGATGATGGATGAATTTGCAGCCAGCCGTGTGGATATCGCTGTAGTTGAGTTCAACAGCGGTGCACGCGTGGTATGCGACTGGGTTCCTCTGAGCGAGTTTAAAGCGCCTGTCCTGGAAGCAGAGGGTATGACCTCCATGGGTGAAGGAGGAAACCTGGCTATCGATATGGTTAAGGAGAGAAGACGCTTCTATAAAGAAATGGGGACTCCATCCTATGCTGGACATATCTTCATGATTACTGACGGCGAACCTAACGATGATACTACCAGACTGAAGCAGCGTATTGCAGAGGAAGATGCCAAGGATCCATCCAAATGTAAGATGAAGTGGTTCAGCTGTGCCGTTCCCGGAGCAGATGAGAACTTCCTGGCAGGCTTGTCCAAGCGTAAAGTGGCACTGGATAGTCATGACTTCGGCAAGATGTTTAACTGGATTGGCCAGTCTCTGGTCATCGTATCCAACAGTAAAGTCGGCGAAAATCCACAGCTTCCTGCCCTGCCTGAAGGTATGAGAGTTGTTCCTTCTGACTGGTAAAGAAGATGGTCGGAGATTTGGAAAGGAGAAAGAATATGATCTTTGATTACGGTTTCAGTATCGCTGGCAAGTCTCATCTGCAGATGGACAAGCCGTGTCAGGATGCATACTGCATCCGTCAGCTGGAAAATGGCTGGTTCGTGGGGGCCGCGGCCGATGGTGTCGGCTCCCGCGCCAACGCGGAAGAAGGCTCAGCTCTGGCAGTGAAAACAGCAGTGGACTTTGTCTGTGACTACATGCCTTACGATTACAGCACCATCAGCATCAAATCCATGCTGCGCACCGCTTTGAACCACACCATGAAGACCATTATCCGCCACGCAGAAGAAAAGAAACTGGGAGTTGAAAATTTTGACACCACACTGAGCCTTGTGATTTATGACGGTAAACGCATTATTTACGCACACAGCGGCGATGGGGCCATCATCGGTCTGACGGTATTTGGTGAGCTGATTGAAATTACGAAACGCCAGAAGGCGGAGGACGGTGTCAGCCTGATTCCTCTCCGTGCAGGCTATAAGGCCTGGGAAATCGATGCATATGAAGAGGAACTGGCCGGTGTCATCATCGTTACGGATGGTGTGCTGGATGCCATGAGCCCTTATCTTCTCAAAATGAGTGGAGATGGCGTTCAGGAATATGCAGGCGGACGCGGCCTTTATGTACCAATCGGTACATTCCTGGCAGATCCGGCAGGCGTACCGGAAGATGAAGAGGGCCGGGTGATTTTAAGGGAACGCCTGGAAGCATATATCACTGCAGACATGGATTACGACAGCGAGTTTTTCTACGAACGGCTGCAGGAGATTTACGGTTCACGTGCTGGGGAACAGGCGGATGAGCTGATTGCTGAACTGAAAAAGTACAATTATCCGATATCCTTAATGCAGGGCAGTCAGGATGACAAGACTGTGGTAGGTTTTCTGAATACAGATGCTGTCCTCGAAGCTCAGCCGGCCAGCTATTATAAAGACGCCGACTGGGTTGCATACCAGGCACTCTGGGACCGCAAGGCATATCCGGGCCTGTATAAGACGACGGTACAGGAACAGGAAGAGGAAAAGGAAGACTGCAGAATTGTAAAATGGATGAAACGCTTCACCAGACTGGAGCCTGCTGCAGAAGCAGAGCCGGGGAAAGACGGCGGAGACTGTGAGGTGAGTGCCAATGAAGGATCTGATGTACTTCAGTAAGCCGGAGAATGTGTTTTGCTATCATTATGAACGAATGAATGAAAAAGATAAAAAACTGTACCGCAAACTGGCGGACGGCATGTTTCGTTTTCAGCCGTCCATCACTCTTTGGGGAGCCGGCAGCGAGAAAGTGGAAGAGATGTACGAAAAGCTGAAGCGTGATCTGCCGGCAGCCTTCTTTGATGAAGGCATCGAGATGCTTTGGTACCCGGTCCTGCATATGGTAAAGGTGCGGCCGCGGTACCGCTTCGGCCGGCAGGA
>JAFYKS010000367.1 GCA_017537495.1 Bacillota bacterium
GGTGCTATTTTTATGAAAAATATGAAGATGAAGAAGCGATGTTTGCTGTGGCAGATTAGAAAGGAGCATGCGTGAACAAACTTGAACGAATTCTCTAACCCCAAAACCAATGGAGTGTGATATAATGACGATATAACGAAAGCACGCAGGAGGTGCGGAAATGCTTAATGCAGAGATTTTGACGGAAAAAATTGAAGCGATGAGACTGGAAGGCCGGGTTGCCGGGATGGCAGTGGCTGTGACAGATCGCGAAAAGACGATATACAATGAAGGCTTTGGTGTGGAAACTGTGGAGCGGCCGGGCAATGGCCATGGCGCAGATACCATGTTCCGTATTGCCTCCATGACGAAAATCGTGACCAGCATCATGCTCATGCGTCTGGTGGAGGAAGGCGTTCTTAGTCTGGACGGCCTGGTGAAGGACTATGTGCCGGAACTGAAGCTGAGCCGGCCGGAGGCGCTGGAGCAGCTGACGTTAAAGCACCTTTTGACCCATACCGGCGGTTTGCCGCAAGATGGTGTGATTCCGGAAGGTTCCCGGGATGAAGAGACAATCGCAGAGAGTGTACTGAAGATAGTGCCGACTCTGCCTATTGCGACTCTTCCAGAGGAGGGCGTGGCAAAATACGCTAACGTGGGCTTTGTCATCGCAGGCTATATGGCATCGCGGATGACCGGAAAGCCTCTGTCCCAGCTGCTGGACGAATATGTGCTCAAACCTCTGGGCATGAACCAGACCACGCTGGACTTCTACAAGGCTGCAACCTGGCCTTTCAGTCAGCCGCACGAACAGCTTCCGGAGGGCGGTTTTGAAGTGATTCACTATCAGAGAATCAACACCTACTTCCATGCAGGAGGCGGACTCTATTCCTCTGCTCCCGATATCTGCAAGCTGGCCCGGTTCCTGCTGAACCGTGGTGTCAGTGATGCCGGAGAGCGTCTGCTGAAGGAAGAAACCATCGACAACATGTTTACGAAACATACCATAAAGGATATCAATCCGGGTGACTATTACGGCCTGGGAATTCACATCCATGCCATGGGAGACCGGTTTATATACGGACACACCGGCAATTATCATCCGTATAACACCTCCGTTTTCGTGGATCCGGAAACCGGTCTGGGTGTGGTGACGCTGATGAACTCTGACGCATCGACGATGCGGTTTACCGTGCCGGAAATGATTTTGATGGATTGCTAAAAATAAAGGGAGAAAGAGCAATGAAAGATACGCATTTTATTGGGAGCGCCTGCCATGAAATAAACAGAACACTTCCGCCGAAAGGACCTCGTTTTCAGTACTTTCAGGATTATTCGCCGAAACAGGTAAAACATGCAGTAAAATCCTTTGTCTGTGATTCTGCAGTGGACGAGGACTCCTTATACGATAAACTGATGGATACATCCGGTCTTTTGCGTACCGGTAAAAAAGGATTTGTAATCTCAAAGTATAAGTTTTACAGTGACCGGTTTATTGGAAGACCTGTTTCGTTTGACAGTCTGGACACTGTAGAGCGGGAGGGGGAAACTCTGACCTTTATTATGTCGGATGGAAGCCGCAGAAGTGAAAACTGCGGAGAATATGCCCGCTATATCGAATGTGTTTTCCGTTATGGTCTGGCATGGGATCTGCTTGACTACGCAACATACAAATTAAAAGATGAGACTGCAATGAAAAGATATATGCAGCTTCGTGAGTGGATTCTGGAGTATGCAGAAATGAACTGCAGCTGGACGGAATTCATGGAAAATAAAAGCAATGAAATACGGACAGTATTTGAGTCTGTCAAAGCAGAGGCGGCAAAGGGCGTCTACCCCCAGACATGCAGACTGTGCAATGAGTTTGATGACTTCTTTGCTGATGATGAGGAACGGTACCGCTGGAACCGTATGGCAATGACGCAATGGATTGACGATACGAGTATGGAACCTGATTTTAAAGTTCTGGACCGGCTGGTGAGCTGTGCACGCAGAGCCGGAGATTATACGCAGGAGTTCATCTATGGAAATATGCTGATGCAGTATTTTGGCATCAGGGGCTATAAACGTTTCCATGAAGAAGACATCAGCCGTTCCTACGGGCTGCTGTGTGAGGAGGCTGACAGAGCGGATGAAGATGGAGAATTTGCTGCAGAAGTAAAGAATACTTATCTTGTGCAGGTGTTTGGATTCAGAAGATGGCCGGATATCGAGATCAGCAACCGTAATGAGCGCGACTATCCACGTGACGCATTCTGCCGCAGCTATGAAACACGGGATCCTGAACTGGCAGCCAGATTCAGGGAACTGGAGTCTGCCCCGTTCATGGACGAAACATTGGCCTTCTATCGTGAAAAGGCGGAAGAAGGCAATGCATACGCCATGTTCATGCTCAGCGAAAATTCAATCGAAGAGGAAGATACCATAAAATATCTTAAGAAAGCTGCAGAAATGGATTATCCGCCGGCTCTCTATGAATACGGCCGCCGTATGGCAAGTGAAAATCCTGGCGCATGCGACATGCATGATAAGGATACCGGGCACATGCTGATGGAACGTGCAGCAGCCAGATGCTGGGGCGAAGCGGCATATGATCTGATCGAGCCTGTTCAGAATGGTGAAATCACCGGCCTTACCCTGGAGAAACTGATGGAATACGCAAGAGATGGCGCAATACGGGGCGATTACAATGCCGCAGCTGCACGTGCAGTTATTGCACAAATTCAGGGTGAAGAGTATTACTTTGGATATTTTGAAGAGGCAGCCAGAATGGGACATGTGGAATCGGCAGAGCTCCTCGCTCAGACATACGGTGAAAACGAGGAGTATGAAGAGGAATACAAGTGGAATGAAATCGCTGTCCGAAACTGCAGCCGTCAGAGAGCACCGGTAGATTCTGAGATCGCTGCTAGTGTGATCACCGCATTGGCTACCGGAAGAGGTACGGCAAAGGACGAATATAAGGCATTCCGAAAAGTCATTGATTTTCTGAAGTATGAATACAATTATCATAATGGGGAGATGCTGGAGTATTTCGAACAGTGGAATCCGGAAATCAGGGATCTGCTTAACCATATGGCGCAGCTGACCAGAGACGGAGATGCTGTGGCTTCTGACCTGTGTGCAGAGTTCGAAGAGGTCTGCAGCGGTCCAGCAGTGGAATCTCCACGTACATTAGAGGATTATCTTGAATAAACTATAAAAATAAAAGGCTGTGATGTGTGAATCACAGCCTTTTTCATATGGTTTCGTATTTATTCAGTTCTGATTGTTACGGATGTCATCACTGGCTGAGCATCTTTCGGGATGGTGCCGTTGTTATCGGTTGGCTGGGCTGCGGCACATACTGCATCTACCACATCCATGCCTTCGATAACGGTACCAAAAGGCGCATACTTGCCGTCCAGGTGCGGTGCGTCTTCATGGCAGATGAAGAACTGGCTGCTTGCGCTGTTCTTGGCCTTGGAACGTGCCATGGACACGACACCTCTGGTGTGAGACAGAGGGTTCTCAATGCCGTTGGACTTGAATTCGCCCACAATCTTGTTTTCAGAACCGCCGGTACCGTTGCCCTTCGGGTCGCCGCCCTGCATCATGAATCCTGCGATGATGCGGTGGAACGTCAGACCGTCATAGAAGCCGCTTTCTGCCAGCTCCACAAAATTCGCGCAGGTCACCGGTGCTGCAGCCTGATCCAGCTGAATGGTAATCATGCCGTAGTCTGCGATTTCAATATCCGCAAAATATGTCAGGTTTTCATCCAGTGCTGCCGGTGTGTATGTGCCGGAGCTGCTTCCGCCGCCGGAATTGTTTGCAGACGCGCTGGTAACAATTCCGCAGCCGGACAGTCCTGCCAGCATGGTCAGCGCCAGAACCAGACAAGTAATTTTCTTCATAACATTTTTCATAAATTGATTCTCCAATCATTCGTTGATTTTGCTCCCTATAGCATACAACAGAATGCGGCATTT
Source organism: Bacillota bacterium (assembly GCA_017537495.1). Lineage (GTDB taxonomy): Bacteria > Bacillota > Clostridia > Peptostreptococcales > Anaerovoracaceae > RGIG7179. The sequence goes on from JAFYKS010000367.1 coordinate 3,951, forward strand.
GTAAAATGAAAAATCCTGTCACTGCAGGCCTTACAGCCCTGCATCGGACAGGATTTCGTTTATTTTGTTCAGTAAGTCGTCCATGCTGTGGGCACGGCTGCGGGCACAGGCCTTGGCGTTTTCTCCGCAAAGCAGGCATTTTCGCGGCCCGGCTCCAAGCTGGCTTCTGCTGATGCTTCGGATGTCGGTCAGGCGGTAGTGGCCCTTTTCGTCAGGGACCGCATCATCGTTTATTACCAATACATCCATATCGAAA
>JAFYKS010000368.1 GCA_017537495.1 Bacillota bacterium
ACCAAATCCACTTTTGATGGAATGATGAAGAAAAATAAGGGTAAGGACAATCTTACCATCTACATAATTGTAGAAAAAATTGGTGACAGTGTGAAAAATGAGGAAAATGCAGACTGGGAAGGAAAAGAGTTTCCGCTTCCGGAACTGCTCAGTAAGCTGAAAAACAGTTAATTATATTTAATGTTAAACGATAATTATATTGACATAAGGTTGTATTTATGGTAGTATAAATTGTTGAGTTTTAGTACCTATGCTTAGTTTCCCGAGACTCCGACGGATACTCAGCACGAGGCGAATAAAGAAAAGGAGAAAAGAACAATGATTACAAAGGAAATCAAAGAACAGATTATCAAGGACTATCAGCTGAAGGAAGGCGACACTGGTTCCCCAGAAGTACAGGTTGCTATCCTGACTTACAGAATCAATGACCTGAACGAACACCTGAAGATGCACAAGAAGGACCATCATTCCAGAAGAGGTCTGTTAAAGATGGTTGGTCAGAGAAGAAACCTGCTGGCTTACCTGAAGGACACTGATCTGGAAAGATACAGAACTCTGATTGCTCGTTTAGGCCTGAGAAAGTAATTAATCATGAATTTAAGCGGGGCTCTTTAACCCCGCTTATTTTATATCATCGCGAGAAGCGACAATTATTAACAAGAAATTCCCCGGAAGGGGAAATTGCTAAGAGACAAAATTAACAGGAGGTAGTTGTTAATTATGGCAAGATTTGAAGATTACAGAACATTCAGAACAGCTGTCGGCGGAAGACTGCTGGAACTGGAAATCGGCAAGGTTTGCGAACAGGCAAACGGCCAGGTAATGGTAAAGTATGGTGACACTGTAGTAAACGTAACTGCATGCGCATCCGAACAGCCAAAGCCAGATATCGACTTTTTCCCACTGAGCGTGGATTTTGAAGAAAGAATGTACGCAGCAGGCAAGATTCCTGGCGGCTTCATTAAGAGAGAAGGCAGACCAAGCGAACACGCAATCCTGACTTCCCGTCTGATTGACCGTCCAATCCGTCCGCTGTTCCCTAAGGGTTACTATAATGATGTAGTTGTTGTTGCAACTGTAATGTGTGTTGACAATGACTGTTCCCCTGAATTCTGCGGCATGATCGGTTCTTCCGTAGCACTGGCATGCTCCGATATTCCATGGGAAGGTCCTACAGGTTCCGTAGTAGTAGGCAGAGTTGATGGTCAGTTTGTTATCAACCCTACTCTGGAACAGAGAGAAAAGTCCGATATGCATATGACTGTATCCGGTACCAAGGATGCAATCATGATGGTAGAAGCAGGTGCAAACGAAGTTCCTGAAATGGAAATGCTGGATGCAATCCTGTTTGCTCACGAAGAAATCAAGAAGATTGTAGCATTTATCGAAGAAATCGTTGCAGAAGTTGGCAAGCCTAAGAAGGATGTAACTCTGTACAAGGTTCCTGAAGAAATCGATGCTGCAGTAAGAGAATATGCTACAGGCAAGATGAGAGAAGCGATTCTGACTGTAGACAAGATGGAAAGACTGGAAAACATGGATGCAGTAGAAGTGGAAGCGAAGGAACACTTTGCTGAAATCTATCCAGACAACGGTAAGGACATCGGTTCCGTACTGTACAACATCACCAAGGAATCCGTTCGTTCCATGATTCTGGACGACGGCATCCGTCCAGACAACCGTAAGCACGAAGAAATCAGACCAATCTGGTGTGAAACCGGCCTGCTGCCAAGAACACACGGTACTGGTCTGTTCAAGAGAGGTCAGACTCAGGTTATGTCCGTATGTACTCTGGCTCCTGCAAGCGAAGCACAGACTATCGACGGCATCACTGAAGAAACCAGCAAGAGATACATGCACCACTATAACTTCCCAGGTTTCTCTGTAGGTGAAGCTAAGACTTCCAGAAGCCCTGGCAGAAGAGAAATCGGTCACGGTGCTCTGGCTGAAAGAGCTCTGATTCCAGTACTGCCAAGCGTAGACGAGTTCCCTTACGCAATCAGAGTGGTATCTGAAGTATTATCCTCCAACGGTTCTACTTCTATGGGTTCCACCTGTGGTTCCTGCCTGGCTCTGATGGATGCTGGTGTTCCTATTAAGAGACCAGTAGCTGGCATTGCAATGGGTCTGATTGAAAGAGTTAACGAAGACGGTTCTTCTGACTTTGCTATTCTGTCCGACATCCAGGGTATGGAAGACTTCCTGGGTGACATGGACTTCAAGGTAACCGGTACTGAAGTAGGTGTAACTGCAATCCAGATGGATATTAAGGTACACGGTCTGTCCAGAGAAATTCTGGAAAAGGCTCTGCGTCAGGCGAAGGAAGGCAGAATGCACATCATGGGCAAGATGCTGGAAGAAATCGAAGCACCTAGAGCAGAAATGTCCAAGTATGCTCCAAGAGCTATCAACATGATGATCGATCCTGACAAGATCAGAATCGTAATCGGACCTGGTGGTAAGACTATCAACAGAATCGTTGATGAAACTGGTGTTAAGATTGACATCTCCGAAGAAACTCCTGGTCTGATCAGCATCTACAGCTCCGACATGGCTGGTGCAGAAGCAGCTAAGAAGGAAATCGAACTGCTGACTAAGGAAGTAGAAGTAGGCGAAACTTACGAAGGTAAGGTTACCAGAATTATGAACTTCGGTGCATTCATCGAAATTCTGCCTGGTAAGGAAGGTCTGCTGCACATCTCCAAGATGGCTAAGGAAAGAGTAGAAAAGGTTGAAGATGTAATGAACATCGGCGACGTGGTTAAGGTTAAGGTAACTGAAATCGACAGCCAGAACAGAATCAACCTGTCCAGAAAGGAACTGCTGTAGTCTCTGACTGCGGATTTTCCGTCAAAATATAATGAATAAAAAAGCCCCTGCAGGCGGCCGATGAGGCTGCACGCGGGGGCTTTTCTGTTTTCGTTATTTAAGATAATAGGCGATGGCCGCATTTCCGATGGCTTTTGTTCCTGAGGCCGCAACGGCAGTACTGATGACAGAACCTGCACCAGGGAAGAGTCCGTTCAGGAGCTTGGAAC
>JAFYKS010000369.1 GCA_017537495.1 Bacillota bacterium
TCAGCCGTCCTGCAGTGATGAAGATAAAAATGATCAAATAATTCCGCAGGGCCTGCATCAGGACCGCTTCTACAATCCCGGTCTCCGGTGTTTCATAGAATTTCAGCATGATGGAAAGAAAAGCACCTAATAATGCATAAACTGCGTTTTGTCCCAGAAATTTCAAAGTTTTCATAAAAACACCCCCTGTATTTTACGTAGACTTTCCTACTCTAATTTTATCACAATATCATAATAAAGTAAATATTCTTACTTCCTTCTGTGAGAAATGCTGAAAAATTTTCAAAAAATATGTAAAAAACGCTTGACTTTATTCATTTAAAGTGATAATCTATTACCAACAAAAGAAAGAAAAACTTACCTGGTTTTTAATCTTTAGATTCTAAGAATTGGAGGTACGGACCAAAGGACAAGTAAATCGTATTCTAAAATTTTAAGAAAGTGAAGGTGCAGATAATGTGTTTGAAAGAACCTAATTAAGACCCGCTCGGAAATGTGAATAGTTTCGAGCGGGTTTTTCTTTTGTCTTTTTTATATTCAATCTGTATTTATTCAAATAAAAAACCGGGAGGAATCGTATGATTTTCTCCCGGTTTTCAATTTCAGATATTAACGTCCCAGACCCAGACCGAAGTTGTCCTTCACGCGCTGCATGGTGTTCTTTGCGATAGCGTCAGCACGTGCAGCACCGTCCTTCAGAATTTCGATCAGCTCTTCGGAGTGACGGATTTCTTCGTAACGTGCTTTGATTGGAGCCAGAGCTTCCACAGTTACTTCCACCAGATCCTTCTTGAAGTCGCCGTAGCCCTTACCTTCGTACATTGCTTCCAGTTCTTCGATGGACTTGCCGGACAGTGCGCTGTAGATGCTCAGCAGGTTGCTGATGCCTGGCTTGTTTTCGATGTCGAACTTTACGATGCCTTCGGAGTCGGTGGTAGCCTTCATAATAGACTTCTTAATCTTGGAAGGTTCGTCCAGCAGAGAGATTCGGGAGTGAACATTTTCTGCACTCTTACTCATCTTCTTTGTTGGATCGTCCAGTGCCATAACACGTGCACCAGCCTTCATGAAGCGGCCTTCCGGAACTACGAAAGTCTTCTTGTACTTGTTATTGATACGGATTGCCAGGTCACGGCACAGTTCGATGTGCTGCTTCTGGTCATTGCCTACAGGTACTACATCTGTGTCGTACAGCAGGATGTCTGCTGCCATCAGAACAGGGTAGGTGAACAGACCGGTTGGCGCGGATTCCTTGTTCTTGCTCTTGTCCTTGAACTGAGTCATTCTGGACAGTTCTCCTGTGGAGGAGTTGCAGCACAGAACCCAGCCCAGTTCCGCATGACCGGATACGTCGGACTGTACGAATACGATGGACTTCTTAGGGTCTACACCTACTGCCAGGTACAGAGCTGCTACGTCCAGGATGTGTTCGCGCAGAGCCTTTGGATCCTGCGGAACGGTAATTGCGTGTTCGTCTACGATGCAGTACAGACATTCGTGGTCATCCTGCAGTTCCACGAACTGCTTCAGTGCACCCAGGTAGTTGCCCAGGTGGATATTTCCTGTCGGCTGAACGCCGGAAAATACTCTTTTCATTCTAATACTTCTCCTATCGGTTCATTTCTTTCTTAAATTTTTCAATAATGGCTTTTTCCGCACGGGATACAGTCATCTGGGAAACTCCCAAAGCCTTGGCGATATCCGCCTGTGACTTATTGAAAATGAACCGTTCTTTAAATACATAACGGTGATTGTCGTTTAACTGCTCCAGAACAGATTTGATGATTTCATTAACCTCAATCCGTTCGTAGCCTATTTCTTCGAAACCTACATACTTCTCCAGAAGATTTTCATCGCCTTCATCTCCCAGGTTGTTATTGGCGCTGTCCAGAGAAAAAGTTCCGTAAGCTTTAGAACTTTCCATAGCCTGCATAATCTGTTCATGAGTAAATCCGGTAGCTTCAGAAATTTCATCCAGGCTTGGTGCACGACCCAGTCTGGTTGTCAGCTGGTCCTTTACTTCCTGCACCTTGGTGGAAATTTCCTTCATGCGGCGGGGAACCTTCAGGCTCCACTGCTTGTCACGGAAATACTTCTTGATTTCACCCAGGATGGTCGGTGTGGCAAAACTCTTGAATTCGAATCCCTTTTCGATATCAAAACGCTCTACTGCAGATACGAGAGCCAGTGCTCCCACCTGATAGAGGTCGTCGTATTCCACACCTTTTCCCAGATACTTACGGATCAGGATGTCCACCATATAGAGGTGGTCTTCCACGATCTTATTACGCAGTTCAATGGTAGGATTCAGGGCGTATTCCCTGAAATATTCGGCTGTCATTTCCGCTTCACCATCTTGATAGTCTTTTTACCCTGGGAACCATCAAGAATTTCAACTTCACTCATCAGAGACTGAATGACGAAAATCGCCAGATTGCCTTCGTTCGGGCAGGACTGGCAAGGTTTTGCCAGACGTTCCAGAACGTGTCCGTCACTGTTGTCCGTCACGTACATCTCCAGATACCCTTCATCTGCAATGCATTCCACGGAGTATTCCTCCGCAAAACCATCCAGACCATGGCAGGAGACGTTCTTGCACGCCTCACTTACCGCTGTCTTGATATCTTCAATCTCTTCAAAATCAAATCCCATGGTGTCTGCTACGGAACCGATGGCCAGTCTAACCATGGTCAGATAAGCCGGCTTACCCGGAATATTAAACTTAATTCTATCTGCCATACTCAGAATCCTTTCTCTGCAAAATCTCTTTTTCCGGCTTTACAGATCCATCATGGTCTGTCCGCCTTCATCTGCAGTTTCTGCTGTATTTACTTCTTTCTTTTCATCGTCCAGATCGTCTTCTCTTGCAACCTTGGCCATTGCGATGATGTTTGCATCTTCGTTAACGCTCATGATTTTTACGCCCTGAGTTGCACGGCCCAGTCTGGAAACTTCGCTTGCCTTCATACGGATGATGATGCCGTCGGAGTTGATCAGCATGATGTCATCATCTTCGCTTACTACCATAGCGCCTACCAGCTCGCCGGTCTTCTTAAACTTGGCCTTGTCGTAAGTCAGCAGACCCTTGCCGCCTCTGGTCTGAATCTTGTAGTCTTCCACTCTGGTTCTCTTACCGAAACCATTTCTGGTTACTACCAGCAGTTCCTGACCAGGTTCAACCAGCTGCATGGATACAACTTCGTCGTCCTTTTCCAGGTCGATGGCTCTTACGCCGCCTGCGATTCTGCCCATTGGACGTACATCGTCTTCGGAGAAGCAGATGCACTTGCCGTTCTTGGTTACGATGATAACGTTATTCTTACCGGTTGTTCTCTGGATACCGATCAGTTCGTCGCCTTCCTTCAGGTTCATGGCAATCAGGCCGGTCTTACGGTTGGTATCGAAGTTGTCCAGGGAAGTCTTCTTAATGGTACCGTGCTTGGTTACTGCAATCAGGTAATCATTTTCTGTGAATTCACGGATTGGAATTACCGCAGTGACTCTTTCACGGCTCATCAGGTTCAGGAAGTTTACAATCGGAATACCCTTTGCGGTACGGTTTGCTTCCGGAATTTCGTAAGCCTTGATCTTATGTGCCTTACCGGTGTTGGTGAAGAACATGAGATAATCGTGAGTGGAGGTCATAATCAGGTCTTTCACGAAGTCGTTTTCCTTGGTGGTCAGACCGGTGATGCCCTTGCCGCCTCTCTTCTGTGCCTTATAGGTATCTACAGGTACACGCTTTGCATAGCCCAGGTGAGTCAGGGTGATGCATACGTTTTCTTCCTGAATCAGGTCTTCTTCGTCGATTTCTTCGGCAGCTGCCTTAATCTTGGTGCGGCGCTTGTCACCCCACTTATCCTTGATTTCCAGCATTTCGTCCTTAACTACACCCATCAGCTTCTTTTCATCAGCCAGCAGTTCGTTGTAGTAAGCAATCTTCTTTAAGAGTTCCTGATATTCGTTTTCGATTTTCTCTTTTTCCAGACCCTGCAGACGTCTCAGCTGCATGTCCAGGATTGCCTGTGCCTGAATGTCGGAAAGACCGAAACGTTCCATCAGACGTTCCTTGGCATCATTGTAGCTGTTACGGATAATGTGGATGATTTCATCGATGTTATCCAGCGCGATTCTTAAACCTTCCAAAATATGTGCTCTGGCTTCTGCCTTCTTCTTATCGAAGATAGTTCTTCTGGTCAGAACTTCTTTCTGATGCTTCAGATATTCCACCAGAATATCCCTCAGAGTACAGATTTTCGGTCTGCCGTCTACAAGTGCCAGCATAATCATGGATACGGAATCCTGCAGCTGGGTGTGCTTGTATAATCTGTTCAGGATAATATTCGGATTAGCATCCTTCTTCAGTTCGATAACGATTCGGATACCTTCTCTTCTGTTGGATTCATCACGGAGAGCCGTAATTCCTTCCACCTTTTTATCTCTTACCAGTTCTGCAATCTTTTCGATCAGTCTGGCCTTGTTTACCTGATAAGGAATTTCCTTTACCACAATCTGCTGCTTGCCGTGGGACAGTTCTTCGATTTCCGTTACGGAACGAACCAGTACCTTACCCTGGCCAGTGCGGTAAGCTTCCTTCATGGATGTTTTGCCCATGATCATGGCACCGGTAGGGAAGTCCGGACCCTTGACGTGCTTCATCAGATCGTCTACGGTAGCATCCGGATTTTCAATTAATTCCACGGCAGCATCAATAACTTCTGCCAGATTGTGCGGAGGAATGGAGGTTGCCATACCTACGGCGA
>JAFYKS010000370.1 GCA_017537495.1 Bacillota bacterium
AACATAATGAAAGAAAAAAATAAATCGCCTCCGGTAGAATTTTTGTTAGAAAAATAGAAAACAAGGAGACCGATAAAGATGCAAAGAAAATGGATAAAACAATTAAATAGAGTACTTGCCTTATTGCTTGCGGTGGTCATGATATTTGTAGACTGTACGACAAGCTATGGGGCAGAGAGGATAGCTGCTGAAGTGCAGGAAGAAGCTACGACGCTTCCGGAGGAGTTTCCGGCAGAAGCAGAAGAACCGGCAGAACAGCCAAAGGTATTGTTCGAGGTGGAAGAACTGCGAGACCGGTCCTCGAAGCAGTACCGCTTGAGCGACGGCACCGTTCTGGCAGCCCAGTATGGGATGGATGTTCACTATGAAAGTGAAGACGGATGCTGGGAAGAGATTGACAACAGATTTTTGTACGAAGATGCACAAACAGAAGAAGATTTTGCAGGCTATTCGACCGCGGAGGGGGCCGTGGACTATAAGTTTGCACCGGAGGCAGATGCAGGAGAAATCCTGAAAATTTCTGAAGGGGAATATTCGGTGGGTTTTGAGCTGCTGTCATCGGATGCTCTCGCAGAGAAGGAAGAAAGCCGGGAGAATCCGGTAGAAACAGAGGAAAATTCAATTGTTGAATTTGCAGAAACTGATGAAACAGTTGAAACAATGGAAGTACAAAAAGCAGAATTGGAAACGGAAGAGGAACGCATCGGTGTCTCCAGGATGACCATCTTAAAAGGTGAGGTTTTAAATGCCGAAGAAGCTCCTTTGGAGGCGGAAGAGTTATCGGCTGATACCAGGGTGGTGCTGCTGGATGAGGAAGTTGAAAAAACAGAAAATGCCGGTGACATACCGGAGGTTATCTGGGCAGAGGTGTCAGACACAACACCAACGGAAGAAGACGCAGAGCTGTTTGATGCCATGAAGGTGGAAAATGCGGTAACCTCCGTAGGTTATGGGAATGTTATTCCGGGAGTCTCCCTGCAATACATTATATCCGGAAGCTCCTTAAAGGAATACATTCTGGTCAATCAAAAGCAGGACAGCTACCACTATGATTTCCGGTTAAATCTTGAAAATCTAGTTCCGGAGCAAAAGGAGGACGGCAGAATTCTGCTAAAGGATCCGGAGACAGAGGAAGCGGTTTATGAAATTCCGGCAGGATATATGACTGACGCTGCGGGAGCGTATTCGGAAGCCGTTGCCATGGAGCTTATGGAAGGTCCTGCAGAGGGTACATGGATCTTGCGAATCGCTGCAGATTACGACTGGATGAATGCGGAAGAACGTGTATTTCCGGTGCAGATCGATCCTACCATCAGCCATACGCTGGAGGCTGACAACTGTGTCAGAGGAAGCTATGTCATGGAGCTGCATCCCCAGTCCTCCCGTGTGCAGCAGGATTTCATATCGGTTGGCTATAGTAATGAAGATGGCGAATTAAGAAGTTATATACAGCTGAAAAATCTTCCGCAGCTTCCAAAAGACAGTGTGGTATGTGATGCAAGATGTAACTTTGTAGCGGCATCTTATTCACAGGTCAGTTTTCTGAGAATGAATGTCCTTGCAAAGGAGATTACCGGGAATAACGCATGGGGAACCAACTTTACCTGGAACAACCGGCCGACAGTCTCAGAGAGTGTGATGGATTACCAGATACTGAAACGTGATACGCCGGGGTATTTTGTTGGATGGAATATCACGGAGCTTGTAAAGAAGCATTATCTGGAAGGAAACACTTCCGGTACTGTCAGTGGATTTGCGCTGGAAGCTTACGGAGCAGATACCATGGATAGTGAAGACTGGGCAAATTCACTTTTATGCATGGATTATGACGGGGCATATCCGATTCTGCAGATTATCTACCGTGACAGCAAAGGACTGGAAGGGTATTATACTTATCAGACCCATTCCATGGGAAATGCAGGAACTGTTTATGTATCGGACTACAGCGGAAAGCTGACGGTTGTGAACCCAGTGGCATCCTATGAAAGCACAATCATGCCTTATGGCCTGAGTCTGGTATATAATTCGAATTATAATAACAAATATTTTACAAAAGACGGGGACGATATTCATACGGGGAATTTCACAAACATGAAGCTGGGAGCCGGATGGAAGCTTTCTGCACAGGAAACGGTCACGGAGGTTCAGCTGCCTGATGAAACGGATTCAAGCAAAACAGTTACCTGGCTGATATACAATGATTCGGATGGTACGGAGCATTATTTTAAAGCAAAAACTGACAGTACCACGGTGTTTGAGGATGAGGACGGATTAAACCTGACCATCACCAAGGGTGACGGTGTTTACACCATGAAGGATAAAAAGGATAATGTAAAAACCTTCAAAAATGGTTATCTGACAAAAATCATGGACGCCAACGGAAATGCAATTCATATCGTCTATAATGGTCTGACTGTCGCAAATAATACGACGAGTGCGTCCGGTTCCAACAGAATCACGTCGGTTTATATCCAGCCGAAGGACCAGGCGGCAGACAGAATATTTGGCCTTGTATATAATACAAGCGGTTTTCTGACAGCAATTAAGGAAATATACGGAAAGGAATACAAGCCGACTTACGTGACCTACGGCAATGTTTCTTATCTGAAACAGATCAGTATTTACGATGGCAGTACAACCACGGTCTGTGCAAAGTATGGATATGAAGATATTAACCGGCACATGACCCATGTGGCAGATGCGGAAACAGACCGTGGAATATATTACATTTATGAAAAAAGTGTTACCGGTTACCGTGTCAGCTATTTTCATGAGTATGCAGTCAGCCAGGACGCTAACGTGGGAAGAAAGGTGTCCGTGACATCAGACGGAATGCAGAGGACCTCCTACAGGGATTATGGGGCGGACAACAGCTATGGAACCGGAGATGATATCTTCACTACATATCTTTTTAACGGCTACGGACATACCATTAACGTAAACAGTACGGATAACAAAGACACGATTCTCGGTGTAACAGCTGAGGCTTATACGGAAAAATCCGGCACCGCCAAGTCGAATAACCGGGTGACTTCCAGCATTGCAGGCGGACAGGCAGGTGTCAATCTGCTGAAAAACAGCAGTTTTGAAAAGACCTACACGGATTCGGAAGGAAAGCCGCAAGCCACAGGATGGAACCTGAGTGGTTCCGGTTCGGCTGCCTGCAGGGATGAGAATCCTAGAAATGGAGGAAAGCATTATAATCTGTACAATGCAAATACTTCACAAAACAAGCTTCTCTGCCAGACAGTCACGCTGAAATCCGGAAAGGATTATACACTATCGGCTTATGTGAATACAGAAAATATGACCTCTGTTACAGCAAATGGAGGTGTGCAGCTAGCGGTTTTAAACAGTAATAATACACCGGTTACAGAGGGGGACCTTGTAACCCACTGGACGGACAGTGGTGTTGACGGGGGATGGCAGCGAATGTCACTGAATTTTACGGTGACTTCCAACGGAACTTATAAAGTGGCTGTTCAGTGGAAGTATAATATCGGTACCGTCCGTGTGGAGGATGTACAGTTAGAAGAAGCGCAGGCTCCTTCAGGATTTAACCTGGTTTCCAATGGCAGCTTTGAAAACGGAACCACGGACTGGACGGTTACGAAGCTTGCACTGACCACTGCACAGGAAAATGCGGAAACGAAAAAATACATTCACGGAAGCAGCGCCTTTTCCACCCAGGGAATTCCGGATTCAAGTTTCAGTGCAAAGCAGACGATACAGATCAACAGAAGTTCAGACACCACCTTCCTGCTGTCCGGATGGAGTAAGGCAGACTCTGTTCCGGATATTGAAAAGAAAGGAAATGACGATACGAAGAAGTTCTGGGGCCTGACGCTGAAACTGGTTTACGCGGACGATAATAATACAGAGGAATATCACTCTCTGCCGTTTGCAGCATATTCTACAGAATGGCAGTATGCGTCCATGGCCATCGTACCGAAAGAAGTAAACAAGACAATCAGTCACGCGGAACTGACATGCTGTTATTACAGAAATGTCAATACCGCCAGATTTGACAGTATTTCCCTGACGGAAGAACCGTGCCAGACTTATAAATACAATTCGGAAGGCAATCTGACTTCCGTAAAATCTACCGGAAACGGTAGTGAAACATACAACTATAATGACACCACGCAGAACCTGATGAGTGTAGGTACAGAGGGCAGCGGAACTTTCCATTATGAGTACAGCTCCGGGCCGAACAAGCATCTGCCGGTCAGGGTTACCAATGATTCGGCATCCATGGCTGTGACGTATGATCCGTACGGAGAAGCCATAGAGACGAAGCTTACGAACACCAAAGACAGTAAATACATGGAGAGTCATGCTTCTTACGAGAATGGTTTAATGAAGTCTCAGACTGATAATGCCGGAACGCTTACTGCCTATGCCTATAATGATAAGAGGGAGCGGTATAAAGTGACGGATGCGGCCGGTCATGCGGTGGAGACCCACCTTGACAGCAGCTTTGGAAGAGTGAAGGAAACCTTCCAAAGCGAGGTGGCTTCCGTGGATTACGGATATACCACTGGACAGCTGACATCCATAAAAAGGGGCGGATACATTCCGGGAAATGGCACAAAGCAGAACCAGACCTACAGCTTTACTTATGATAAATTCGGAAATCGTCTCACAGCCTCTGTGGGCAGTTTTCCGCTGGCCTCCTATGAGTATCATGCGAATAACGGAAACTTAAAGAAGATGACCTACGGAAGCAGCGGACCATCCGTAAACTATACCTACGACAAGCTTGACAGGGTAAAAACTATCAATTACAGTGATACCAATACCACTTACGGCTATCAGTACAGCTCTGACGGTGCCCTTGCAGGAATTACCGTCAATGGAATCCAAAAGTATAATTATACTTACGATTCTTTGGGAAGATTGATCTACAGTGCAAAGCTTTCCGAAAATGAACCGGTGCTTTATACTTATCATAAGTATGACACCAGTGACCGTATCCTGAGTCAAAACTGGCAGATTGAAAATGACGGTTTTTACGAGTATTATATTTATGATAACAGAGATGGTACGCTGACCAGCATGAAGATCGGAGACGGGGACTCCATCAGTGATGACAAGGACACCCTGGCTTTTACATATAACGGATTAAAGCAGCTGGCAAAGAGAACTTCGTCGAACCTGCGGACAGAGTATACCTATAGGAACCTGGGTGGAAATCAAGTATGCTCTCAGGTATCGACGC
>JAFYKS010000371.1 GCA_017537495.1 Bacillota bacterium
CATATTCCGCATCATTGCTTCCTGCAAATACAGAATCGCCTACAACGCTGCTCACAAATGCCAGATTATCCAGTGCCTGAATCAGTTCATCAACACTTGCAAATCTGTTGCTCTGGTACTTGTCTGTAGCTTTCATTACAATTCTCTCCAGTGCCGGAGGAATTCCTGAAATCAGTTTTGATGGCGGTACCATTTCCCCATTAATATGCATCAAAGCAATGTTTACAGGATTATCTCCGTCAAAAGGAACTCTTCCTGTCAGCATTTCGTACATAACAATACCCAGAGAATAAATATCAGATTTTTCATCTACATATCCGCCTCTTGCCTGTTCAGGAGAGAAATAGTGAACAGAACCCATAACGCCATTACTCATTGTGTCAGCAATTGTAGAAGAATTAATCGCCTTCGCAATACCGAAGTCTGTGATTTTTGCTGTTCCATCAGCAGTCAGCATTACATTGTGAGGCTTTACATCCCTGTGAATCAGATTGTTTCTGTGGGCTTCACTCAATGCTGCTGCAATCTGTTTTGTTAACTCAATTACCTTCTGATATGGGAACGGTCCCTCTTCTTTAATAAGCTCACTCAGAGTATTTCCAGTTACCAGTTCCATAACAATGTAATGGATATTGCCTTCCTGTCCTACATCGAAGATATTTACGATATTGGAATGAGAAAGGCTTGCTGCTGCCTGAGATTCTCTTCTGAAACTTTCAATAAATTTTCTATCTTTAATAAATTCCGGCTTTAAAACTTTGATAGCTACAAAACGGTTCAGCAGACGGTCCTTTGCCTTATATACAACGGACATTCCGCCTTCGCCGATTTTTTCAAACAGTTCATAACGTCCTGCTAATACTTTACTGGCCATCCTGGTCCTCCTCTATACCTTCAAACATACTACGGTGATATTATCTCTTCCGCCGCTTTCAATTGCCGCATCTACCAGCAAATTGCATGTATGCGACATGCTTTCATTCTCTTTAAGAATTTTTACCATTCTGCTGTCCTCAACTTCCCCGTAAAGTCCATCGGAACAAAGCATCAGTATATCTCCCTCTTCAACAGGAGTACGGTAAAAATCTGTTTTCACGAAAGGTTCTGCACCTATCGCTCTGGTGATTACATTTCGCTGAGAATGTGTCTCTGCCTCTTCTTTAGTAATCACACCACTACGTACCAGTTCATTTACATACGTGTGATCTTCTGTGATCTGCTGCAGTTCATTATCCCGCAGTAAATACGCTCTGCTGTCACCCACATTCATAATGTAGGCCTTGTCGTCACGCAGATACGCCAGAACTAATGTTGTGGCCATGCCACGGTTTTCCTTGTGTTCATGCCCCAGTTTATAAACCTGCTCGTTTATATCGGCAATACAGTCAAGAAAATAGCTGCAGATTTCTTCGTCTGTTTCACAGCCGTCAATCGGCACTTCCGTGACATATTCCGCGACGCCCTGTACAGCTGTTCTGCTGGCAATTTCACCCGCATTATTACCGCCTACGCCATCTGCTACTACATAGACATTATGGCTCGGGATAACAAAACAGGCATCCTCGTTCTTTTCACGGACCGCGCCAGTGCTGCTTTTAAACCCTAATTGCGTCATTTACAATTCTCCAATTTCTTTTATATAAGTGAGCTGTCATCCTTCATTACACAGATAAAGAATCCATCTGTGCCATCCTTATTTGGCAGCAGCTGAACTGATTCCTGAATTTTAAATCTGCCATTCTTTTTCAGGAAATCTTCGACAACTCTCTCGTTTTCATACGGATTTACAGTGCATGTGCTGTACACCAAAGTTCCGCCAACTTTTACGTACTGCGCAGAAGCAGACAGAATTGCCAGCTGCTTTCTTGGCAGCAGATCCATCTCATCTGATTTTGCTTTGTACTTAATTTCAGGTTTTCTGCGTACAACACCCAGTCCGGAACAAGGTGCATCAACCAGAACCCTATCAGCCTTACCAACCATGGAAGAGTCAACTCTTGTAGCATCCCAAGGTCTGGTTTCAACATTTTTGATACCCAGACGGTGAGCCTCACGGTCAATAAGGTCAAGCTTTCTTCTATAAACATCGGAAGAAATAACTCTTCCTGTATTATTCATTCTTTCTGCGATAGCCATTGTCTTTCCGCCCGGAGCAGCACATACATCCATGATAACTTCTCCATGTTTAGGATCCATTTTTTCGGCTACCATCATGGAACTTTCATCCTGTACGGAGAACAGTCCATGTTTGTAAAATTCTGTATCCAGCAGACCGCTGCCCTTTACATATAAAGCATTAGGAGAATGTTTACCCTGTTCCACTTCGAAACCTCTGGCCTCCAGACCTTCAATCAAGTCTTCTTTTTTTGCTTTAAGCCAGTTGAG
>JAFYKS010000372.1 GCA_017537495.1 Bacillota bacterium
ATGGAACGGAATGGCGGCGTGGGCACTGTCATTACTGTACCGTATAACCGGCAAGCGGAAATACCTGGATGGAGCGGAAGGCTGTATCCGGTTTGCTACAGAAAAAATGATGGAAACAGATGACAAGTTAAGACTTTCAGTCAGCTGGAGGAATGGAAAATCAACAGGAAATGGTTTCCTTGATGATTACGCCTGGGTAATCTGCGGGATTCTGGGACTTTATGAAGCGGCGGGAAAAGATGATTATCTGAATAAAGCTCAGCTTCTGACGGATTATGTGCTGAAACATTTTTCTGATGATAAGAGCAGCGGTGGTTTTACCCTTGCAGGAACGGAAAATGAACGGCTTCTTATGAATCCGAAAGAAACTTACGATGGTGCGATTCCAAGCGGTAATGGGGTTATGGCATATAACCTGGTGAAGCTGATGCATTACAGCACGGGAAGCAGATATGCGGACACATTCGAAGAAGCGGCTGAGAAACAGATGGCCTTTCTTGCAGATGATGCGGCAAAATATCCTGCCGGCCATTGCTTTTTCCTGATGGCACTTTCTCTCTGGCTGGACAGTTCATCGCTTTATGTATGCAGGGACGGAGCCTGCGCAGTTCCCCGTTCAGGCAGGAAGAACAGTACGGAGGATTATCATGAGGCTGAGTAAAGATATTTCACTTTGGGAGGACAGCATCAGGCTGAAGCATTATCCACGGCTGGAAGGTGTGGCTGGATGCGAAGTACTGGTTATCGGGGGAGGCATGGCTGGCATTCTTACGGCGCACCAGCTGGCTTCAGAAGGGATTGATGTGGCAGTTGCGGAAGCGGGCAGAATCGGCTGTGGTGTAACGGCTGGAACAACCGCAAAAATTACCTCGCAGCATGGTCTGATATATCAGAAGCTGGTAAGTGATTTGGGCGTTGAGGGCGCAAAACTATATCTGGAAGCCAATGAAGATGCCATAGGGCAGTTTGCAAAGCTCTGTGAGGCAGAAACGGACAACTGTGATTTTCGAAGAACCAGCAACTATATTTATTCCACGAGTGGAACACAGATACTGGAGCAGGAAATGAAAGCGCTGGAGCAGATTGGGTGTACAGCAGCCAGACTGCGCAGTGGGGAATCTCTGGAACTGCCTTTTGAAACGGATGGAGCTGTTGAGTTTCCTATGCAGGCGTGCTTTCATCCAAGGAAGCTTCTGAAGCATTTAACCGAAGGTGAAAACACATATTCTACAGCTCTCTTCGAAAACAGCAGAATTACCCGGCTGAAAAGATGGGCTGATGGAGGCTGGGAAGCTGTTTCAGAACATGGGAGCATACTGGCGGATCAGGTGATTTTCGCCTGCCATTTTCCTTTCATGGACCGCCGGGGCGGATATTTTGCAAAGATGTACCAGAGCCGATCGCTGGTGATTGCGGGGCGTCCGGGTATTACGGCTGAGCTGAAAGGCATGTATATGGATGAAGAGGAAAGCGGTCTCAGTTTCAGGAGCGCAGATGGCATGATTTTGCTTGGAGGAGGAAGCGGACGGCCGGGAAAGGTTGATTCCAGCTGGCAGCAACTGCAGGAACAGGCTGAATTTCTTTATCCGGGATGGGAAACCAGGTACCGGTGGGCAGCGCAGGACTGCATGACATTGGATGGCATGCCATATATCGGACCATACTGCGGAAATCCGGAGCCTGGAGAAAAGCATTATGGACTGTGGACTGCCACCGGATTCAATAAGTGGGGGATGACCGGTTCTATGGTCAGTGCCATGTTGCTGACAGATCTGATCTGCGGCCGGGAAAATCAATATGCGGAACTTTTCAGACCAGACCGGTCAGTTAAGAAGCCGCAGCTTGCGTTGAACTTACTGGAATCAACGGTAAATCTGCTGAAGCCGAAAGTTCCAAGGTGCCGTCATCTGGGATGTGCACTTACATGGAATGAAGAGGAGCAGACCTGGGAGTGTCCATGCCATGGCTCAAGGTATGACAAAAAAGGACAGTGTATTGAAGGACCTTCTGTAAAAGATCTGTTTTAATCAACATAATATGTGGTAAACAGGTATCAGAAAGGAAACTGTCGTATGGAATATGTAATGCTTACAGCTCTTGGCATCGGCGGTGCGACCGTAATCGGTGCCATACTCGGAATGATAATCAGAAAAATCCCTCACAGATGGAACGATGCAATCCTGGGCTTTGCAGCAGGGGTCATGATGGCAGCTGCAGTCATCGGTCTGATTCTGCCGGCCGTGGAGATTACCGGAAAAGCAGGAATCTGGCAGGTAGCCCTGGGTATTCTGGGAGGCGCTGTTTTTCTTAATATGATGGATAAAGTCACTCCGCACCTGCACCACATCTCCGGTGTGGATGAAGAGGAACACAGGAATAATGCTTCACTGAACCGTGTACTGCTTTTCGTTTTCGCCATAGCCCTTCACAATTTCCCGGAAGGTATGGCAGCCGGCGTTGGCCTTGGGAGCGGCGATCTGAACGGTGCTCTGACGGTGGCCGCCGGTATTGCACTGCAGAATATTCCGGAAGGTATGGTGATTATTTCTCCTATGCTTCTGGCAGGTATGAGTAAGAGACGAACTTTCATCATTGCTCTGTTTACCGGGCTTGTGGAAGTAATCGGTACATTTCTCGGATTCTTTGGAGCAACTTTATCGGCTGCAGTGCTGCCGTTTGCGCTGGCATTTGCAGGCGGAACCATGATTTATGTGGTCAGCGATGAAATGATTCCGGAAACCCACTCTCATGGATATGAGCAGATGGCTACTTATTCACTGATTACGGGATTCATCGTTATGTTAATCATGGATACACTGATTGGATAAAATCAAAATATAAAATAGGAAAGAAGTCCTGCACGAAAATTATGGGACTTCTTTTCTTTTTGGTTATGTGGTATAATAAAATATCTATGAATATAAACAGGAGCGTGACCGATATGAAACTTCATGAAAGATTTTTAGATTATGTTATGTGGGATTCCAGAGCAGCAGAACACACCGGCACTGTGCCAAGCACCCCGGGACAGATTGATTTTGCAAAGCATCTGGTAGAAGAAATCAAGGCCATCGGCGTAGAAGACGTATGGATGGACGAAATGGGCTATGTATACGGCAGCCTGCCTTCCAACATGGAGAAAGAAGTACCGGCAATCGGTTTCCTGTCTCATGTGGATACTGCAGACAATCTGCCTGGACCAACCAAGATGCCTAGAATTATCGAAAACTATGACGGCAGTGTAATCACCCTGGAAAGCGGCGTGACTATCAATCCTGCCAAGGACCCGCACCTGGCAAAATGCGTAGGTCAGGACATTATCGTAACTGACGGCTATACTCTGCTGGGCGGTGATGATAAGGCTGGTATTGCTGAAATCGTATGTGCACTGGAATACTTTGTACAGAATCCGGAAGTGCCTCATGGCAAGATTGTCTTCTCCTTCACACCGGATGAAGAAATCGGTACAAGCCAGGATAATTTCAACGTGGAAGCTTTCGGTGCTGAATTTGCATACACTGTAGACGGCGGTGACTTCGGTATCTGCTGCTACGAAAACTTCAACGCATGCTGTGCAACCATCACAATTAACGGCGTGGCAACTCACCCTGGTGAC
>JAFYKS010000373.1 GCA_017537495.1 Bacillota bacterium
ATGATGAGAAAAGTGTTGAAAAATCAGCACTTTTCTTTTTATTTTCCGTTGTTTTTTCTGGAAGACTGTGGTATAGTATTGACGGTAAGTTATGACTAACACAGATCACAACAGAAGATAACATAGATGACATTAAAAGACCTTGAAATCGGCAGCAGCGCCGTCATCTCCTCAGTCGGCGGCGAAGGTGCACTGCGTCAGCATTTTCTGGATATGGGTGTAATCCCCGGTGCAGAAATCAAGCTGATGAAGCT
The DNA here is from genome assembly GCA_017537495.1 of Bacillota bacterium. Lineage (GTDB taxonomy): Bacteria > Bacillota > Clostridia > Peptostreptococcales > Anaerovoracaceae > RGIG7179. The sequence continues at coordinate 255 of JAFYKS010000373.1, forward strand.
GGCACCTCTGGGCGACCCTATGGAGTTTCAGATTCACGGCTACGAGCTGACACTGCGTAAAGATGATGCCGAAAAAATTGAAATCACAGATACATATAAGCCGGTACAGGCTGCCAATACTGCAGACACTGCTTACGTGGTGACCAAGAAGGAAAAGTCCCACCATCCTGGTTTGGGCGAAGGCGGTATCTACCACGTAAAGGCAGACGGAAAGCCACTGCCGCAAGGTGAGCGGATTACCTTTGCACTGGCAGGAAACCAGAACTGCGGCAAGACCACTCTGTTCAACCAGCTGACCGGTTCTTCCCAGCACGTGGGAAACTTCCCGGGCGTAACCGTGGACAGAAAGGACGGCGTAATCAAAGGCCATCCAAACACACTGGTAACCGACCTGCCGGGGATTTACTCCATGTCCCCATACACCAGCGAGGAAATCGTAACACGACAGTTCCTGATGGAAGATAAGCCAAAGGGAATCATCAATATCGTGGATGCTACCAACATCGAGAGAAACCTCTACCTGACCATGCAGCTGATGGAACTGGAAATCCCAATGGTTCTGGCGCTGAACATGATGGATGAGGTAAGAAATAACGGCGGCTCCATCGACGTGAACAAGATGGAAGCCATGCTGGGTATTCCGGTAATTCCAATCGTTGCAGCCAAGGGTGAAGGGATTGAGGAACTGGTGGACCACGCGGTTCATGTGGCTCAGTTCCAGGAAAAGCCTGGCCGTGCAGACTTCTGCAGCCCGGCTCAGCATAAGGGTGCAGTGCACCGCTGCCTCCATGCCATCATGCATCTCATCGAAGACCATGCAGAAAGAGCCGGAATTCCGATCCGTTTTGCGGCAAGCAAGCTGGCAGAAGGCGACAGCCACATGCTGGATCAGCTGAGCCTGGATCAGAATGAAAGAGAAATGCTGGGGCACATCGTAGCGCAGATGGAAGAGGAGCGCGGTATGGACCAGGCAGCAGCCATGGCTGACATGCGTTTTGCTTTCATCCAGGATGTGTGCAGCCAGACTGTAATTAAGCCGAGAGAAAGCCGCGAACATGCACGAAGTGTGCAGATGGATAAGATTTTGACCGGAAAATACACAGCGCTGCCTGCATTTGTAGGTATTATGGCTCTGGTATTCTGGCTTACCTTCGGCGTCATCGGTGTATGGCTCTCCGACGGACTGGAAATGCTCATCGGTATGCTGACCGATGTGGTGGACCATGGCCTGACTGTATACGGACTGAATCCGGTAATGCACTCCCTTGTTATTGACGGTATTTTCGAAGGGGTGGGCAGCGTTCTCAGTTTCCTGCCGACCATCGTGACCCTGTTCTTCTTCCTGTCTATTCTGGAAGACAGCGGCTACATGGCCCGTGTTGCCTTCGTTATGGATAAACTGCTCCGCAAAATCGGCTTATCCGGCCGTTCCATCGTACCGATGCTCATCGGCTTCGGCTGTACGGTTCCTGGTGTTATGGCCTCCCGTACACTGCCTTCTGAACGTGACCGTAAGATGACTATCCTGCTGACACCGTTCATGAGCTGTTCCGCCAAGCTGCCGATTTACGCATTCTTCACAGCAGCCTTCTTCCCGAAGAACGGTGCACTGGTGATGATTGCACTGTACTTTATCGGTATTATCGTAGGCGTTCTCTTTGCACTGGTGGCAAAGGGCACTGCATTCCGCGGTGAACCGGTTCCATTCGTAATGGAACTGCCCAACTACCGAATGCCTGGCATGAAGAACGTGGCCCAGCTCCTCTGGGAAAAGGCCAAGGACTTCCTGACACGTGCCTTCACCGTAATTTTCCTGGCTACTATTGTGATCTGGTTCCTCCAGTCCTTTGACAGCCGTCTGAACGTGGTGACTGACTCTGCAGACAGCCTGCTGGCATCTGCTGCAGGCATCATCGCACCGATTTTCAAGCCGGTAGGATTCGGCGACTGGAGAATCTGTACAGCACTGATTACCGGTTTCATGGCCAAGGAAAGTGTGGTTGCAACCCTGACCGTTCTGCTGGGCGGTGTGGCACTGACCGACTTCATGACATGGCAGGCAGCTCTGTCTCTGCTGGTGTTCTCCCTGCTGTACACCCCTTGTGTGGCAGCGGTTTCCTCCATCAAGAGAGAACTGGGCGGCAAGTGGGCTGTGGTTGTGGTGCTGCTGCAGTGCGGTATCGCCTGGATCTGCGCTCTGGCAACCTGGCTGGTATGCGGACTCTTCTAACCCCGCAAAACCTGTAAAATCAAGGACTTGTACTTTACAGTCGGATAGTGTATAATAATTAAGTTATACACTATCTGACTTTTTTATTATGTAGGAAATATCGATACGATATTTCCGGAATAACAAGAAAGTCTACCGCTAAAAATCTAATCGGCGGAGCGGACTTTTTTATTTGGAAAGAGGATTACATACATGAGCGAAATGATGGAAAGAGTAAAGCAGCTGGAAACGCTGTTTGAAAAATATGAAATTACCGCAAGCGAACTGGCACAGGTTCGTCTGCTGGAAGAAAAGCTGAATAAGCAGGAAATGACCGTATCTGTAATCGGTCAGTTCAAGCGCGGCAAGTCCACTCTGGTAAATGGTATCCTGGGCGAAAAGGTAATGCCTGTAGGTATCGTACCGGTAACTGCCGTTGTTACCACCGTAAAGTACGGTGAAAGAGGCGCAAGAGTTCACTTTGAAAACGGTGCAGTCATTGATACCAGCTTTGAAGGAATCAGCCAGTACATCAACGAACAGGAAAACTGCGACAACCATCTGGGCGTATCCAAGGTGGAACTCTTCGTACCTGCAGACTTCCTGAAGACAGGCATCACCCTGGTTGACACACCGGGTGTAGGTTCCGTACACCAGAAGAATACAGAAGCAGCAACCGCCTTCGTAAAGGAAAGTGATGCTGTTATCTTCCTGCTGTCCGTGGACAGCCCGATCAACTCCATTGAAACAGACTTCCTGGCGCAGACCAGAGAGTTTGCTTCCAAGTTCTACTTTGCAGTAAACAAGGCTGATGTGGTTGATGAAGACGATCTGGAAGATTACCTGTCCTACTGCCGCCGCCTGATTGCAAAGCTGATGGAAGTGGAAGATATTCACCTGTTTGCTGTAAGTGCAAAGAAGAAGATCGG
>JAFYKS010000033.1 GCA_017537495.1 Bacillota bacterium
AACTGCGGATGGATGGCATAGAAGCAGCAATTGAAATAGCCCAATCAAAAAATGGTCTGACAATGATGGAACTGGAAGAAATCGCATCCAGCCGGAATAAGCAATTTCTGCCTATGGAAATTCACCGGCTGCTTTGCATGATGTACGATAGTTTCCACGAAACCAATTCCGGCCGTTGGAAATGTGCAAACAAGATTCTGAGAGAAAGCATACTGGCACACTTTGACTTAAAAAAAGATGACTCGGAAAATCAGTATCAGCTTGTCAGAATGAAACTGGCTGAAGCGGATGAATTCAGAGAGGCATATTTGGCAGAATATGAAGATAAAGCTCCCGACAATTTGAATGATTCAGAGCTGGACCGTGCACATCTCTGCCTTTACAGATCTATCCTGATTTATGAAGAGCTTCTCAGGGATTTTCAGTTATATCTCAGTCCAGAAGAATATCAGCATGTTTGCCGTTCACTCTTTTATACCACCGGTCATAGAATCGACCTGAGACTGGCTGGTGATGTGGTAGACTGGTCTGTAGACCGTTGGATTCCTGTCTATCTTGGCACCTCCCGGGAGGACCTGGACAACCAGATGGAAGCAGATCTGGCTCACCAGGCGGAGTTGGCAGAGGACAAGCATCAGATAGAGGATGCTTTCCGAAGAAGTGCGTTGTATTATGAAAAAATTGCATTGCGTCCGCAGGAAGAACCTGCTCCAGAGAAAAATCCGGAAGAAGAAAAACGGGAATTCTATTCTTATGCCTACAAAACGCATCAGAAGACAATTGATTTTCTGCGGAGCGGAAACATCGAAAAGGGCCAGTTATATGCAGCGTCTTTTGTTCTGCATCTATATGGGAATGTGGAATGGTTTGAAGAACTCATTGCACCAGAACATTGCATTTCCTTCTATCGTGAAGTTGCCAGCTACCGCAGAACGGCCCCTGCTTTTGACAGATCATACCAGGTACGGTGGATGCAGATCGCTGATTTTGGTGTCTATAACTGCCAACGTATCCTGGTCCGTGACAAGAATATAAAATGGCTCAAAGAAGGTCTTACCATCGCAAAAGGACAGCGGAATCACATAGAAAATCTCATGAACGACTCTGGTCGGTTCGGTGACAGATCATGGTATCAGACCCATATTTGGAAGACTTATGGGTGGGAGCAGGATTTGTACATGGATGTAGCGGAGAATGATATTGCACCGGAAGAAGAATGGCTTCCGGGAATGCTTGACACTGTAGAATATCAGCTGCTTATACCTTCATGCCATGTTTCTAAAAGTGACCAGAAGGAAGTATTAGACCGGCTTTATCGATTGAAAGGAATGGGACTGAAGGACCAGACAGGAATTCAGAAGGCGATTGACAAAATTACTGAAAAAATGGGAGATTCCTCCGGGGACACCTTTGCATTTGTACTGCAGAAAATGGCGATGGAAGAAAATAGAGACATGACAGAATCTCGGAAAGAGAGCACTTTCGATATACTGGATGAATTCTTTGGAGACCTGGAATAATGGAAAAGCACAGGGCACGAGCCCTGTGCTTTTTATATAAATGATTTAGTTGGTCGGTTCGGCTTTTTTTCGTTCGCTGTGGAATTTCAAGTGGTCCAGCGCCAGCTGGTTGAAAGTCTTCCAGTTTTCGATGGAGCAGATGTGGCCGCACTTGTCGATGATTTTCAGTTCCATGTTCTTCGCCTTTTTCACGATGGCTTTGGCACCGGAAACGAAGCAGTGGTCTTCTTTGCCGGAGATAAAGAGAACTTTTTTACCTAGCACATCCAGCTTCTTCAGGAACTTATCCGGATCCAGCACCCACTGAAGGTATTCAATCCAGGCGTACATGGTTTCCTTATCCAGCTTTACAACTTCGCGCAGGAAGATTTTTCTGGATGTTTCGTGATTCTTTTTCGGCATCATAAACCATGCGAAAAACTGATACAGGAATTCGTATGGCACCGTGCCCTTAATCTTGTTGGCGCAGATTACCGCAGCCTTGGAAACGCTGTTCAGCTTCAGGGACGGGCCGCCCAGAATGATAGTGTCTACATACTGCGGGAAGCAGATTGCAAACTGTGCAATTACGATGGTACCCAGGGACAGTCCTACAAAATGTGCCTTCTCGATGTGCAGGTAATCCAGGGTTTCCTTGATACCCTTATGCAGTTTGCGAGGGGATACTTTCTGAATGATATTGTCTGCATTCAGGCCATGGCCGGGCAGGTCAAGAAGAAGCAGATTGTAGTTTTCAGAGAACTCATCAATCTGTTTTCCCCATGTTTTGGTGCTTCCGCCAATTCCATGAACGAAAACTACCCACTCTTCTTTCTGGTTGTCAATTACTTCGTATTTCAGCATAATAAGTTCCTTTCGTACGAAAAAATTCACACACTATCTCATCCAGTATACCATAACCGATGGTCAGGGTAAAGACTTATGTTTTTGCCGGAACAAGTATATAATATCATGGGAGGATTTTAGATATGAGAAAAGAAAACTATACATTTGACAATTTTGTAATTTCAGACGCCAATAAGGAAGCATGTCTTGCGGCAAAATATGTGGCTTCCGGCAGTTCCGGACAGCCTGCGTTTCTCTGTATCTGCGGCGACGGACCGGGAACCGGCAAAACCCATCTGCTTCGTGCCATTGAAAACGATATCATCGGTTCCTGTGAGGGCGGGCAGGTTCGCTATGTGACCGCTGACGATTTTACCAGCGAACTGATTGCAGCACTGAAAGCTGAAAAGAAAGAGGATTTCTATAAAAAATACAGGGGGCCGGATGTGCTTCTGGTTGATGATGTACATACGCTGGCGGGACGGAATACCACACAGGAAGAACTCTTTTTCATTTTGAAGGAACTATATGACAGCGGTAAAAAGGTTGTGCTGGCGGTGGATTCTGAAAAAGTACAGACGGCTGAATTCGGGAAAAAGATTCGGGAGCATTTTGAATATGGAGATGCAGTCACTCTGAATGCACCGGATCAGGACGGACGGGTGCGTATTCTGGAAAATAAACTGACGGAATTGACTGCAGGTAGCAGAAAAACTTACGCAGCGGATGATTTACGGGATATGCTGGAATATATTGCGGAAAAGGAATCCGCAGATATGCGCAGACTGGCAGGAGCACTGGCCAGAGTCGTGGCCTGTGCAGAACTTCTGGATCAGGAGATAAATAAAAAGCTGGCAGAGAATGTTTTGGACAAATATCATTGTATGTCAGAAGACGCTGTGACATAATGTAAGGTAGCGCATTTTAATGCATACAACGAAAGGATTGAAGATAAAATGAAAAAGACATTCGTAACTAAGGCACAGATTGAAGCCATTGCTGAAAAGTTCCCTACACCGTTCCATCTTTATGATGAAAAGGGAATGAGAGAAAACGCCAGAGATATTCAGGAAGCCTTCGCATGGAACCCTGGCTACAGAGAATATTTTGCGGTGAAAGCAAACTCCAATCCGTTCCTGCTGAAGATTCTGAAGGAACACGGATTCGGCGCAGACTGCTCCTCCATGGCGGAACTGCTGATTGCAAATGAACTGGGATTCAAGGGCGAAGAAATCATGTTCTCCTCCAATGAAACTCCGGCTGAAGAATTTGCATACGCTGCAGAAATCGGTGCCATCATCAATCTGGACGATTTTACACATATTGAATTCCTGGAAGGAATCGTAGGTGAGCTGCCAAAGACCATGAGCTGCCGCTACAATCCTGGCGGAACTTATGCAATCACCAATGATATCATGGATACTCCGGGCGACTCCAAGTACGGCATGACCAAGGCACAGCTCTTCGAAGCATACCGCATTATGAAGGAAAAGGGCGTGGAACGTTTCGGTATTCACTCCTTTCTGTGCAGCAACACTGTAACCAACGATTACTATCCAATGCTGGCGAGAACTCTGTTCGAACTGTGCGTGGAAATTAAGGAAACTGTGGGCGTGAAGATGGACTTCATCAACCTGTCCGGCGGTGTTGGTATTGCATACAAGCCTGAACAGACTCCAAACGATATTAAGATTATCGGTGAAGGTGTAAGAAAGGCGTACGAAGAAATTCTGGTACCTGCAGGCATGGGCGATGTAAAGCTCTGCACCGAAATGGGCCGCTTCGTTATGGGTCCTTACGGCTGCCTGGTAACCAAGGCAATCCACGAAAAGCATACTTACAGAGAATACATCGGTGTAGACGCATGTGCATCCAACCTGATGCGTCCTGCTATCTACGGTGCGTACCACCACATCACTGTAGCTGGTAAGGAAGATGCTCCTTGCGACCACATGTATGACGTAGTAGGTTCCCTGTGCGAAAACTGCGACAAGTTCGCAATCAACCGTATGCTGCCTGAAATCGAAAAGGGTGACTACCTGATCATCCACGATACCGGTGCACACGGCTTCTCCATGGGTTACAACTACAACGGCCGTCTCCACTCCGCAGAACTGCTGCTGAAGGAAGACGGAAGCGTGCAGATGATCCGCCGTGCACAGACAATTAAAGACTACTTCGCTACATTCGACTGCTTCGACATTATTGAAAATCTGGTAAAGTAAGCGATATGACAAAGTCCCTGGCAAAATATTTTGCCGGGGCTTTTTTTCTGTGTCCGCATGGTTAATAGTATGCTATAATATAATTTAACAAAAAACTCCCCTATGGGATTGAAACAGTAAGGAGAGCAAGCGTATGACAAACATGGACGATAAGTATAAGGCCCTGTTTACCCCGTGGAAAATCAGAGACCTGGAAATCAAGAACCGAATTGTACTGTGTCCGATGGGCGGAACCTCCCTCTTCGGATGGATGGAACATACAGGAAACCATTTTGATAAGGAAGCAGCGAAATTCTTCCTGGAACGTGCTAACAATAATGTAGGCCTGATCATTACCGGTATTGCACCGATCAAGTCCACCTATATGGGCCAGTGGCTGTGGCAGAATAAGAAGATGTTTGATGAGCTGAAGGAATTTATGGACGAAATCCATAAGACCGGAGCCAAGCTGTTCATTCAGATTACAGCAGGTATGGGCCGTTCCTGGGCCATTCCGACTCCGCTGGTAATGCTGCATAATGCACCGGTAATCCGTGACATTATCAAGCCGATTATCGATATCCCTTACCAGTCTGCCAGCCCGAGTGAACTTCCTTCCCGCTGGTCTGACAAGGTGACAACCCGTGCCATGACCGTGAAGGAAATCGAAGAAATCGTGGATGCTTTTGCAAAGACTGCAGAACTCTGCAAGGCAGCAGGCGTAGATGGCGTGGAAGTTCATGCGGTGCATGAAGGCTACCTGCTGGACCAGTTTACTCTGGAATATACAAACAAGCGTACTGACAAGTACGGCGGTTCCTTCGAAAATCGTTACCGCTTTGCTACCGATATCGTAAAGGCCATCAAGGAAAAATGCGGCGAGGACTATCCTGTATCCCTGCGTTACTCCGTTCTGTCCAAGGTGAAGGACTTCTGCGTAGGTGCGGTGCCTGGCGAAGAATATACTGAAATCGGCCGTGACATGGAAGAAAGTGAAAAGGCGGCCAAGTACCTGCAGGATGCAGGCTATGACATGCTCAATGCGGACAACGGTACCTACGACTCCTGGTACTGGGCACATCCGCCTATGTATATGCCGCTGAACTGCAACCTGGATGACGTAGCTCATATTAAGAAGTTTGTAGATATTCCTGTGGTGTGTGCCGGCAGAATGGAACCGGACGTGGGTGCAAAGGCCATCGAAGAAGGCCTCATCGACGGTATGGGTGTGGCACGTCAGTTCCTGGCTGACTCCGAATGGATCACCAAGCTGATTGAAAACCGCCTGGAAGATATCCGTCCATGTATCTGCTGCCACAACGCATGTTTCAACATGGCAAAATACAAGGGTACTGCAAACCAGCAGTCCATTTACGATGCCAGCCACATTGCAAGATGTGCTCTGGATCCTCGCGTAATGCAGTCTGACAAGTATCAGCTGAAGCCTGCTTCCAAGATTAAGAACATCGCCGTCATCGGCGGCGGTATCGGCGGTATGGAAGCTGCAATCGTCTCCGCAAAACGCGGTCATAAGGTAACTCTCTACGAAAAGTCTGACCGTCTGGGCGGCGTATTCATCGCAGCGGCTGCTCCGGAATTCAAGGAAAAAGACAAGATGCTCATCGCATGGTACGAAAGAGAAATCGCCAAGTATCCAATCGAGGTGAAGCTGAATACCGAAGTTGCTGCACTGGAAGACCTGAAGGCTGACGAAATCATCGTGGCTACCGGTTCTGTGGCAAACAAGATTCCTGTTCCGGGTGCGGAAAAGGGTATCGAAGCAGTGGACTATCTGCTGGGCAAGCAGGAAGTTGGCGAAAATGTGGTTATCGTAGGCGGCGGTCTCTCCGGCTGTGAAATCGCTTACGAATTGTACCTGCAGGGCAAGAAGCCAGTGATTGTGGAAATGAAGAACGACCTGATCGTTTCCGACAAAATCTGCCTGGCTAACTCCAGCTTCCTCCGTGACTTCTTCAATGCCAATAAGGTTCCTGTATATCTGGAAACCGGCGTGAAAGAAATTAAGGACGGCAGCGTGGTAATCAGCGGTAAGGACGGCAAGTCAGAAGAAATTGCAGCCGACAGCGTAATCCTGTCCACAGGCTACAAGTCTGCACCAGCCTTTGCCAAGAAGAAAAATGTACATATCATCGGCGATGCGAAACAGGTAGGCAATCTGCGTACCGTTATCTGGAGCGCTTGGGATGTGTGCATGAAACTGTAAGGAGTGACAGATATGATACTCAATGAAGAACAGAAAGCAATATTAAACGGTGAAAAAGGGGAAAACCTGGCCAAGGTTCTGGAATCCGTAATCCGTTACGGCGAACTCTTCGGCGCAGAAAAGCTGGTCCCTGTTACAAGCAAATACAATCACCTGGTAACCTCCTTCGGTCTGAAGGCGATGGGACCGGTATATGATTTAATGGGCAAGCTGATCCAGGAAGGTGTAGCTTCCCAGCAGAAGTTCTCTGTGGACCCTCGTCCATGTGACCCGAATGTTCCGAAGAACTTCCTGCAGAACTTTATCTTTAACAACTTCATGTATACCAAGCAGGAATCATACGAAAAACAGCTGAAGGAGCTGGGCCTCATGGATGAAAACGCATTTACCTGCGCCTGCTACCTGGATGAAGTGGGAAACAAGCCGCAGAAGGGCGATGTGCTCAGCTGGGCAGAATCTTCCGCAGTAGTTTATGCAAACTCCGTTCTGGGGGCAAGATGCAACCGTAACTCCGGTATCATCGACATCATGGGCTCCATCGTAGGCTATGTTCCGTATTTTGGTCTGGTAACCGATGAAGGCAGAAAAGCCTCCTGGATTATCGAAGTAAAGACCGAAAAGAAGCCGGAAGCACAGCTGCTGGGTTCCGCTATCGGTATGAAGGTTATGGAAGATGTTCCATATATCAAAGGCCTGGACAAATGGCTGGGCACAGAGCTGGATGATGCGGCATGCACCTATCTGAAAGATTTTGGGGCGGCAACTGCGTCCAACGGCGCTGTAGGCCTGTACCACGTGGAAAACCTGACACCGGAAGCAAAGGAACTGGGCGAAGACCTGATTCTGGAAGGCGCACAGGTTTATGTAATCGACGATGCGGAGCTGCAGAGAGTTTACGACAATTATCCGGTTATCTGGAAGGATGAAAATGCCAAGCCGAAGCTCTGCTTCATGGGCTGTCCGCACATGAGCCTGCAGCAGCTGAAGGACTGGACAGAAAAGCTGGAAGAAGGACTGAAGGAAGCAGGAAACAAGAAGGTTGTAATTCCGACTGTGTTCACTTCCGCACCTGCTGTCATTGAAGAATTTAAGAAAACCGAATACGCAAAGCGTCTGGAGGCCACCGGTGTAATCCTGTCTTACATCTGCCCGCTGATGTACATGAATAATCCGCTCTGCGGAAAGATGCCTGTCATCACTTCCTCCAACAAGCTGCGTACTTACACCACAGCACGTTATTACACCGATGCGGAAATTCTGCAGCAGATTACCAAAGGGGGCGTAAAGTAATGAGAGAATTTAAAGGAAGAGTAGTAGCTCCCGGCGAAGTAACCGCAGAAGCCCTGGTATCCCACGAAGGGCTGAACACCCTGGCGTCTTTCCAGAAAGCACTGCAGTTCGGTGATAAGAAAGCAACTTGCGGAGATCAGAACAACCGTGACTTATTCGGCAAAGAAATGGCCGGCAAGGCGCTTTGCCTGCCGCAGACCATCGGTTCCACAACAGGCGGACTGGTTCTTTACTGTGCCTGCTCCATGGGCCGCCAGCCTGCATGCATGCTGTTTTCCAAGCCAATCGACTCTCTGGCTGGAGCCGGTGTTATCCTGGCTGATGTGTGGCTGGGTGACCAGGACAGTGCCAAGATGCCGGTTGTAGACTGCCTGGGAGAAGAGTTCCTGGACTATGT
>JAFYKS010000374.1 GCA_017537495.1 Bacillota bacterium
CCACCGTTACGCATAACGGTGAACATCTGCTTCAGAGCAGCACCGTTTCCGGACATTTCCAGGCCTACATCGAATCCTTCCATAATATGCAGTTCCTTCATCACCTGACGAAGATCATCACGGGTGATATTCACTGCACGGTCTACACCCATTTTGCGGGCCAGATTCAGGCGGTAATCGTTGGTATCGGTGATGACTACACGGCGGGCGCCTGCATGACGGCAGATTCCGGCTGCAATCATGCCGATAGGGCCTGCACCGGTGATGAGCACGTCTTCACCTACCAGATTCCACATGAGAGCAGTGTGGGCTGCATTGCCGAAGGCATCGAAGAAGGCAACCACGTCTTCCGGCAGGGATTCATCCACAGCGACCAGATTGGTGGCCGGGATGCATACATACTCTGCGAAAGCACCGTCACGGTCCACACCCACGCTGACCGTGTCTTTACACCACTGGATGTCGCCGTTAAGGCAGTTACGGCAATGTCCGCAGGTCAGATGGCCTTCGCCGCTGACACGCTGTCCTACCGTAAAATCCTTCACACCGGGAGCAAGCTCTGCGATTTCACCCACGTATTCGTGGCCGATGGTCATAGGCGGTTTGATGTGCTGAACAGCCCATGGGTCCCAGTTGTAGATATGTACATCGGTGCCGCAGATAGCGGTTTTATGTACCTTAATCAGGACTTCGCCGGGGCCTGGTACAGGAACCGGTACCTGCCGGAGTTCAAGACCCGGGCCTGCTGTCGGTTTTACGATGGCGTTCATCATTTTCTTCATTGTCATTCACCTTCTTTGCTTTGAATTTCACTGGCTTTCCGGCAAAGCATTTCGATGAAGTGCTCTGTCAGAGCTGATACGTTCCGGTCGGTCCGGAGGATATATCCAATCATATAGTAATCATCACTTTCGAATGGGATGCTGACAATTCTGCCTTCGTTGAGAGCAGAAGGCATGATGCCGGTTCCCAGGGTGCAGCTGTTGGTGGACAGCAGTACATTCATCAGGCTGGCACGGTCGCTGATTTCAATCTGACGGCTGCTGTAGGTTCCGGTAATCTCTTCTTCGAAGAAGGAATTGCTGTGGTCACCCTGTTCATAAGACACGTATGGGAAGTCTTTCAGGTCTTCTGCGGCAATGACGCTGCAGCGTGCCAGAGGGTGTTCCTGCCGCACAAAGACATGAGGCAGCGCTTTCAGTATCGGCGTGAAGGACAGTCCGCGGCTGCCCAGATACCGTTCCATGACACTGCAGTCCTTGCCTTTCATGGCAATGATACCGATGTCACAGAAGGCGGTTTCCGTTTCATGGATTACGTCATAGGTTTTCATCTCACGGAGTGCGAAGCGGTAAGCTGCATCCGAATTTTCTCTTTCATTTAGCATCTGACCGAAGATGTCTGCCACAAAGTCATAATGCTGAGTAGAAATGTACAGACGCTGATTCAGCGTATTTTCGGAATACCGGCCCAGAATGAAATCGCTCTGCTCTGCAATCTGCCGTGCGTAGCGGACAAATTCAGTGCCTGCTTCCGTCAGATATACACCATTGCCGGACCGCTCGAAGATTTTGATACCCAGCTCCTGCTCCAGTGCTTTTACACTGACGGACAGGCTGGACTGGGCGATGAAGAGCTGGCGTGCAGCTTCATTAAAAGAGCCGCATTCTGCGATTTTCAGGATATACTTGCATTGCTGGATTGTCATGGTATCCCTCCCTTCGGTCTTGTCACTATTATATCACGGTAAAGCGACAGACTGGTAATATCAAAATTCTATCGCGGCGGTTCAGTAAATGAAATATACAGGAAAACACTTTTCCTTATTGAAGAAATGGGCTGTTCTGCTATAATGAAACCATAAAAACGCAAGCCATAAAGGAGGATTATCATGCATATTGATCGAATTGAACTTTATCTTGTAGAAAACAGATTCCATAAACCATGGCGCACCGCATACGGATCCGATCCGGGAAACTGCGCTGTATTTGCCCGCATGATCAGCGGTGATAAGGAAGGCTGGAGTGAAGCCAGCCCGCTGCCCGGACCTAACTACAGCTGTGAGTACGGTGCTGGTGCCTTTGATGTGGCAAAACGTTTCCTGGCTCCGTCTGTAATCGGCCGTGACTTTTCATCTGCAAAGGAACTGAATGCAGCCATGAGCCATGTGAAGGGGAATCCTTTTGCAAAATCTGCCATCGAAATGGCCTGGTGGTGTCTGGATGCGTACGTGAAGGGAAAGAGCCTTGGCGCACTTCTTGGGCGTGAAAAGGACGAAGTAGATGTGGGTGACGGCTGGGGTGTATATGACAGCTATGATGAACTCATTGAAAATATCGGAAAGAGCCTGGATATGGGATATAAGCGTGTAAAGCTGAAAACCATGCATGGCTGGGACGTGGAAATGCTGGAAGCAGTAAGAAGTGTATTCCCGAATGAAACCATTCATATTGACTGCAATTCCAGTTACACCATCGACGAAATTGATATCTTCAAGAAGATGGACAAGTTCCATCTGGCTATGATAGAACAGCCATTCCAGAATCTGGATATCTATTACCATTCCAAGCTGCAGAAGCAGATTGAAACACCGCTGTGTCTGGATGAAACCATTACAGAGGTATGGCAGGCAGAGCAGGCTGCAGAGCTGGGTGCATGCGGCTTCATCAACATCAAGCCGGCCAGAGTGGGCGGTCTGCAGAATACTCTGGACATCAACAAAATCTGTCAGCAGGCTGGTATCGGCTGCTGGATCGGCGGTATGATGGAAAGTGATGTGGGTAAGGCCATCTGCACAGAAGCTGCAGGTATTGGAAACATGGTATATCCACATGATATTACTCCATCCACCATCAACTATCCGGAAATCATCACAGAAAGCGTGATTGAAGAAACTCCGCAGCGGACTATTCAGTGTGTAGACCGTGTTGGAACTCCGATTAAGCCGGATCTGGAAAAGCTGAAGGCCAAGACTCTGGATACCTTCGTACTGGAGGCAGAATAATGATTAAAATTGATATTGAAAAATACCTGCAGGAACTGGAAATGCTGGTGAATATGGACAGCGGCCAGGGAAATCCGGAGGGGATTACTGCGGTAGGAAAATATTTTGCGGATCGCCTGGCGGAAGCGGGCTGGATCTGCGAACAGGTGGATGTTGGCGCTGAAACCGGTAAGTGTACAGTCGTAAAGAACCGCGAGGCTGACCACTATGATGCGCTGCTGATTGGCCATGTGGATACTGTATTTCCAACCGGTGAAACTGCCAAGCGTCCTTTCAGAAGGGATGAAAAGCGGGCTTACGGTCTTGGAACTCTGGATATGAAGCAGGGCTGCCTTGCCATGGCATATATCCTGGAACAGATGCCGGAAGAGGTAAATGAAGCACTGAACATCGTGGCCATCTTCAACCCGGACGAAGAAATCAACAGCATTTATTCCAAGGGTCTGATTCAGGAGTATGCACGGAAAGCAAGCCATGCTTATGTCTTCGAGGCAGCATCCACAGACGGTTCCCACTGCATTGAAAGAA
>JAFYKS010000375.1 GCA_017537495.1 Bacillota bacterium
ACGTTATCCTTAGTGATAACCGGCTGAGGAGGGAAGTCGATAACTTTCTCTTTCAGCGATACTTTGCGGGAAATCTTATCCACCAGAGGCAGCTTGAAGTGAAGACCTACCTGCCAGGTGGAGTGATATGCACCCAGACGTTCCACTACGTAAGCCTTAGCCTGCGGAACGATACGGATGTTGGAAACCAGCAGCCAGATAAGAATGGCTACAACAATCAGAATGATAATGACTTTCAGCATAATCTTTTCCTCCCTTTTTTCTCTCAAATCAAAATATGAATGTTAGCTTTCGGACGGAGAAACGATCAGTTTCACCCCTTCGATCGCTATCACTTTAATCTGTGTGCCTGTCGGTACCGCTGCAGCGGAATCTCTGCAGACTGCGGTCCACATCTGACCTTTCACCTTTACTTGGCCCGGTGCAAACGGTGCAATGTCAGCAGTAACCAGACCTTCTTCCCCAATCAGTGCATCTGCATTGGTCTTTTCGGTTCCTGTCTTCAGTTTCTCCACGAAAATCTTCCGTGTGGAAACCAGCAGCCCCACCGATGAAATCAGAAATACTGCAACCTGCAGTCCCAGTCCGGTGTCAAACAGTGCGAAAATCAGTGCGATAAACGCTCCGCCGGCAAACCAGATGGTCGCAAGGCCTGCGGTCAGCCCCTCTACAATCAGGCAGATGATTGCAACAATCAGCCATACAATGGCCAGATGAATCGTAATGCCCAGAATGGTCATTCCATTTCCCCCTTTCACACATTAAATTATTCACATATTATTTTATCATACATCATGCCCCTTGCCAAATAATATTTCGCCCTGGCTGTAATTAATAGTTCACAGCAGAAGAAAAATATACTAAAATAGAAACAAACCTGGCAAAATATTTCCATTCTGGTGCCGCAGTGGCGTATGGGGTTGAATTTTGCGGAGAACGAAAGGAGAAAAATATGAAATTTGAAATGTATCATAGCTGTATTACTGTGTTAGATCTGGAAAAGTCCCTGGCCTTCTATAAAGAGGCGCTGGGCCTGGAAGTGATGCGCACCATCGATGCAGAAGATGGTTCCTTTAAGATTGTATTTCTGGGCAACGAAGGCTGCGGCTGCCAGCTGGAACTGACTTGGTATGCGGACCGTACCGAACCGTACAATCTGGGCGATAATGAAATCCACATCGGATTCCGTACTGCCGATATCGATGCTGCCCTGGCAAAACATAAAGAAATGGGCTGCGTATGCTTTGAAAATCCTGCCATGGGTATCTACTTCATCGAAGATCCGGACGGTTACTGGATGGAAGTGGTACCGGTTAGATAGAAAGAAGCAGGAAAGAATGAAACGGTTTTTAAGAGAAACGCATATCGGTGAGCTGATTGGACTGGTGCTGCTGTCCGTTCTGCTGGTGTCCGTGGCGATTTCTGTTAATGGGATATCCAACAGGGAGACGGCAGAGCAGGAGCACCTTCTTGGAACACATGTACCGGAGGGGGTTCTGGTTTATGGCGCGGATGACAGTGCACCTCCGCTTCGTTTCGTTGACGAAGGTGGTGTGTATAAAGGCGTGGTTGTGGACTATATGAATCAGCTTTCCCTGGAGCTGGGTATTGAAATTACCACTGTACCGTATAAATGGGAGAACGCATTAGAAGCGCTGAAAAGCGGTGATACGGATCTCTGTGACATGTTCTCCAATCCGGAGCGTGAGCAGTATTTCGTCTTTACCGATCCCATTTATATTCTGCGTACTGTAATGGTAGTGGAAAATGGCAGGGGTTGCGGTCTGGAGGACATTCATGCCATGAGCGTGGCAACCCAGGAGGGCGATTATGCCAACTGGTATATGCGGGAGCATTATCCTACAGCAGAACTGGTATATGTGCATGACGTGGGAGAAGGTCTGAAGCTGCTCACAGAAGGAAAGGTGGATGCGGTAATCGGTGATGAACCGGTAATGCTGTATTATGCCAAAGAGCTGGACGTGGAGGACCGGATTACCACCATTGAAACAGCACTGTATGAGGAACCGGTAGGACTGGCGCTGCCGAAAGAAAAAGCAGAGCTGGTAATAGTGCTGAACCGTGCCATTAGGACT
>JAFYKS010000376.1 GCA_017537495.1 Bacillota bacterium
ATGGATTACCTGAGACAGCGGCTGGAAGGCGGCTGGGAAGAAAACACCCGTGGCATTCGAATCCGTTATAAACTCCATCTGGAGTGGGGCGACCGGTTTGAGTGGCCGGATCTGAATGCGGATGTTCAGGGTGAGGAAGTAGTTTGCTGGGGCATGAGGGATCAGTTTGGGATTCTTTGCGACGGAACCGTGGTGCCGTGCTGCCTGGATGGCGAAGGCGTGATAAATCTTGGAAATGTCTTTGCGGATGACCTGGATTCCGTGCTGAACTCAGAGCGGGCGCAGGCCATGGTTCAGGGCTTCCGCTGCCGCAAAGCTTCTGAAGAGTTATGCCGCCGGTGCGGGTACGCGCAGCGGTTTGTGTAGAGGGGACGACGGATGTTAGGAAACACCATGGGGAAAAAGATAACTGCATACGTGCCGGATTACGTGGTTTTCGACCTGGAAACTACGGGAATTTCCTGTGCCTCCGATGAGGTCATCGAAATCTCTGCGGTAAAGGTTGCAGGCGGTCAGGTGGTGGACGAGTTTTCCACTCTGGTAAATCCGGGCCGGCCCATCCCATGGCAGGCAAGCCGGGTTAACGGTATATACGACGATATGGTTGCAGGCAGCCCCGATTTCGTAACGGCCCTGGCGGCCTTTCTGCAGTTTGCAGGTGATGCTGTGCTGGTTGGCCATAACATTCATTCTTTCGATATGAAGTTCCTCTACCGGGATGCACGGAGATTCTGGAATCGTATTCCGAATAATGATTACATCGATACACTCCAGCTGGCAAGATACTGCCTGCCGCAGCTTCACCATCACAGGCTGGTGGACCTGGCAGAACATTATGGCATTTCTTCGGAAGGTGCCCATAGGGCGCTGGCGGACTGCCGCATGAACCAGCAGGTTTTCGAGCTTCTGGGACGTGACCTGGCAAAACGCAGCGCTTCGCGGTCTGTATCGTCAATTGACGATGAATGTGATGGCATGCGGATCTGCCCAAAATGCGGATACAGAATGGTTCCTCGAAGCGGAAAATTCGGCCGCTTCTACGGCTGTACTGGATATCCTGTGTGCCGGCATACGGAAAAGCTAAGATAGAATTTACTAAGAATGGAGATTGGAATTTACAATTCCAATCTCTATTTTAATTTTTTTAAAAAAACTATCAAAAAAAGCTGAAAACTAACCATAAACTAACCGGGAGGGGGTATAGTACTACTATACTATCTGTTGAAATCAGAATATTGGCAGATATTAGAATATTTAATTTATACAAACAGGTGAAGGAGGAACGGAGAAGATGAAAAAACGATTCAGAAAAACAGTCGCTTTAATGATAGTATTCTCCATGTGTTTAAGTTTGATGGGCGGTGCAGCCTACGCCGGCGAAAGCCTGTCTGGAAAGACCAGTGATATCCAGATTGTGCAGCAGGGCGGAAAGCAGTACTACCTGGCAGATCCACAGGAAGGCGATGTGGCCGGTCCGGAGAATTTCGATGTATGGACCAGCAAGACCATTGCAGGAACTGAAAATGAAGATGAGTTTGAAGTTACCCTGCAGGTGGGAAGTACCGTAAAGGCAGTTCCAAATGATGTAGCTGTAGTGCTGGTGATGGACGTATCCGGTAGTATGATGAACGATGAAACTGGCGAAAGATGGAACTGGAACAATATGCCGGAAGGAAGAAAACGCCGTATAGAATATACAAAAGAAGCGGCGGTGAAGTTTGCAGAAGCCTACGTGAAAGATGCAGGCAATTCCCAGCGTATGCTGTCTGTTGTACAGTTCGGCAATCATGCACAGACTGTTCTGCCATGGACCGATGTGAACAGCAATGGTGAGCTGAAAGATGTTGCTAAAAATGCACTGAATTCTGTACAGGTTAACTTCACCGTGGATCCTGCCAGATATTACTGGGATGAAGCTGCAGCTTTAGCAAAATGGTCAAAGGTGGACTATTGGGATACTACTGAAGTGGAAGCAGTTATGCAGGATGAATTCGAGGATCATTTCGAATCTTTCTGTCAGGCAGCATCTCTGACAGACCGTTTTATATCTTTCCTCACCACAGAAACCGTGGAGCAGGAAATTGAAGGTGTGCCTGCGCAAGTTGAGATTACAAGC
>JAFYKS010000377.1 GCA_017537495.1 Bacillota bacterium
CACCGAACTCCATTGCCACAACCGCAGCAATTCCAATACCGGAAGCTTCAATGGTCAGGATTTTGTTGATTTCCTTATCAGCGAAACGGCGTTTCCATTCCTTGCCCATTTCACTGAACAGTGCAATATCCATCTGATGATTCAGGAAGCTGTCTACTTTCAGCACATTTCCTTCTTTCACAATACCATCTTTTAAAATTCTTTCTTCAATGCAATTCATATCTGCAGCTCCTTTATCATAATCATGTCATTTATTATATCATTGTCAAAATAGTTCGTAAACACCCAAAGTTTTCTGTGCATGCAAAAGAAAAGGGCATCCGGAATGCGGCTGCCCTTTTCAGAATTATTTATTTGTTATTTGTTTTTCTTCTGTTCCATTCTGTAGATGGTTTCCAGAACAACCTGGATTTCCTTTTCCCATGCATCATACAGACGTTCGTTCTTCTTGGTGTAGATAACTTCTGCATTGGTCAGGTTACCGGAAGTACCATTGATGGTTGCTGCCTTAACACCACGCAGGTGTGCGATGGTGTACAGAGCGGAGGATTCCATATCCAGGTTCATTACCTTGTAGGATCTCAGCTTGTCCAGGAACTCAGGAGTTTCACCATAGAAAGCATCATCAGAAGATGTGATACCGGTAAATACGTTGAAATCAGTTCCTTCACACAGTTCCTTTGCGGTTTCGATCAGAGTCTGTGTCAGTTCCAGGTCAGGAACTGCAGGGAAGGAATCCGGTACGTAGAAACGTGAAGTACCTTCATTCTTCATAGCCCCTACAGAAATCATCAGGTCACCGATGTTAACTCTAGGGTCCAGAGCAGCACTGGAGCCGATACGGATCAGATTCTTTGCACCGATACGAATCAGTTCTTCTGCAGCGATTGCTGCGGAAGGACATCCCATACCTGTGGAAGTAACACTGATCTTTACACCCTTGTAGTAACCGGTGAAGGTTCTGTGTTCACGGTTGTTTGCCTTCAGTTCTGCATTTTCCAGGTACTTAGCGGCGATATCACTGCGGGCAGGGTCGCCTGGCAGCAGAACGTATTCGCCGATATCTTCAGGACATAATGCAATATGATACTGCTTCTGGCCCCATGTGATGGCGTCTTTATCTAATGTCTGAGTTGTTGTGCTCATTTGGAACTTCTCCTTTTATTACTTATTTGCGATATTTCTTGCTACATGCACGCCGCTTGCGGATGCGTGGGACAGGGAATGTGTGATACCGCTGCCGTCACCGATGATGTACAGACCAGGGTAGCAGCATTCCAGCTGTTCATTTACTTCAACTTCCATGTTATAGAACTTAACTTCTACACCGTACAGCAGTGTATCATCGTTTGCTGTACCAGGAGCTACCTTATCCAGCGCATAGATCATTTCAATGATGCCATCCAGAATACGCTTTGGCAGTACCAGGCTTAAATCCCCTGGTGTTGCCTGCAGTGTCGGTGTAATGAATGCATCTTCCATACGGCTTGGTGTAGAACGGCGTCCGCGGATCAGGTCACCGAAACGCTGTACGATAACGCCGCCGCCCAGCATGTTGCTTAAACGTGCAATGGATTCACCGTAACCGTTGGAATCCTTGAACGGTTCGGAGAAGTGCTTGGATACCAGCAGTGCAAAGTTTGTATTTTCAGTCTGCAGTTCCGGATTTTCATAGCTGTGACCGTTGGCAGTAATGATACCATTGGTGTTTTCATTTACTACAGCACCCTTTGGATTCATGCAGAAAGTACGTACCTTGTCACCATACTTCTGGGTACGGTAAACGATCTTGCTTTCATACAGCTCGTCTGTCAGATGGTTGAATACAGTTGCAGGCAGTTCCACTCGAACACCGATATCTACACGGTTGCTCTTTGTAGGAATGTTCAGATCCTTGCAGACCTTTTCCATCCACTTGCTGCCGATACGGCCTACGGATACGATACAGTCAGTACAGGTGTAGGTTTCGCCCTTTGCCATAACTTCATAGCCACCATCTACAACAGCTACGGAATCAACCGGAGTATCAAAGAAGAATTCAGCCTTTTCTTTCAGCTCTGCATAGAGGTTGCCCAGTACGATATAGTTGATATCAGTACCCAGATGACGAACAGATGCATCCAGCAGATGCAGGTCATTCTGAATACAGATTGTTTTGTAACGTGTTCCGGCAGTAGAATACATCTTGGTACCTTCACCGCCGTAAGCCATATTGATATCATCTACATATTTCATCAGGTCCAGAGCCTGCTTCTTACCGATATATTCGTACAGAGTACCTCCAAAGTCGTTGGTGATATTGTACTTACCGTCAGAGAAAGCACCTGCGCCACCGAAACCGCTCATGATAGAACAGCTCTTGCAGCCGATACAGGTTTTAATTTTTTCACCATCGATAGGACAGTGACGTTTGTCCAGTGCATGTCCTGCTTCGAATACAGCAACTTTTAATTCCGGTCTGCATTTCATCAGTTCGTAAGCCGCAAAGATGCCGCCCGGACCTGCACCAATTATAATTACATCATATTTCATAGTGAGCCTCCCTTAATCCTTGATGTCGCCAGCAGCCTTCGGACCCTGAACACGTCTTCCGAATCCAATCAGAACAACCAGAGTCAGCAGATATGGCACCATCTGCAGAATTCTCTGCGGCAGAGCCATTTCCACGTTGATTCTCAGAGCCTGTGCAAAGGCGAACAGCAGGCTGGCCAGCAGGGATCCTGCAGGATTCCAACCGCCGAAGATGGTAGCAGCCATCGCCATAAATCCACGGCCGGCAACCATTTCCTTAACAAACAGGTTGCTCTGAACGATGGACAGATATGCACCTGCCATACCGCACAGCATACCGCACAGAATAACGCAGACATAACGATACTTGGTAACATTAACACCTGCTGTAGCTGCTGCTTTCGGATGGTCACCAATGGTACGCAGACGCAGACCAACGTTGGACTTGTACATCACATACCAGGAAACTGCTACGATGATTGCAGTAATATACAGGAATGGAGACTGGTTTTCAAACAGCTGTCCGAGAACCGGAATCTTATTCAGTAAAGGAATTGTCATAGTAGGAACCTGTTCTACAGTTCCGCTGCTGCCGTCAGAATCCCAGATTGCACGGCAGAGTACGATTGTCAGACCGGATGCGAAAATGTTGATACCAACCCCGCTTACAGACTGGTTCGTACGGAACTTGATACATAATAAAGCGTGAAGCAGACCGAACAGACCGCCTACGATAATGCCAAACAGAACACCAAGCCATGCACTTCCGGTAAAGTGTGCACCTACAACTGCACCAAAAGCACCCATCAGCATCATACCTTCAATACCCAGGTTAATGATACCGCTTCGTTCACAGAGAACGCCCCCGATAGAAGCAAGTACCAGAGGAACTGCCATACGAATGGTGGCCATAAGCATATTCATTGAGAAGATACTTTCTAAAACTTCCATATTACTTGCCTCCTTTCTTTACTTTAAACATTTTCACCAGGGCAGGTGTTGCAACGAACAGAATTACCAGACCCTGCATTACACTGATCATGCTTGTGGAAACGCCGGCTTCATAACTCATCTTCATGGAACCGGATTCGATAACACCGAACAGCAGTGCACTGAGCAGTACTGCAAACGGATTATTACGTCCCAGAACGGCTACCGCAATACCGGTAAAACCATATCCTGGTGAGAACAGGTCGATGAAACGGCCGCCCATCTTACCGAATACTTCGGTTGCACCTGCCAGACCAGCTAATGCACCGGAGATACCCATAGTCAGAACCACAGTACCGGACATTGCAATGCCGGCTGCCTGTGCCGCTCTTGGATTTTCACCTACCGCACGGATATTGTAACCCATACGTGTCTTCTCGAAGAAGAAGTACATTACAACAACCAGAGCAACCGCAATCAGGAATGCAGTTGTCAGCTGAGTCTTAGGAATCAGCTGTGTCAGAAGATATTCATCTCCCAGTGCCACAGTCTTGGCAGTCTGGCTGCCTTCTTCCTTCAGAGGACCATTTACAAAGTGGCTTGTCAGGAACTTACAGATATAGTTCAGCATGATTGCCACGATAACTTCGTTAATCTGCAGCTTTGCCTTCAGGAAACCGTTGAACGCACCTACCAGACCGCCTGCCAGAGCACCGATCAGTAAGCTGCCTGCGATAACCACCAGACGAGGGCTGCCCTGGAGTGCCAGACCGGCTACAGCTGCAAAGAATGCACCCATGTACAGCTGACCTTCTCCCCCGATGTTAAAGATACCGCCCTTATTGGCGAATGCACAGGCAAGACCAACCAGAATCAACGGTGTGGATTTTGCCAGGGTGTTTGCGATGGAATTTGCAGAACCGAATGCACCATCCAGCATTGCGGAATATGCGGCAATCGGATTATAACCTGCCAATACCATAATTACAGCAGCCAGCACAAGAGAAAGTACGATAGCTGCAACAGAAACCCCTAAATCACCGAGGTTCTGTTTCAGATTGATTTTATTTTTCATGTTTACTCACTCTCCCTCTGTCCAGCCATCAGCAAGCCAATTGCTTCAGTGGAAAAATCTTCATTCTTCTTCAGTGCCAGCACTTCGCCCTTATACAGAACTGCAATACGGTCACTGAGCGTACGGATGTCTGTTAATTCTGCAGAAATCAGCAGAATTGCCTTACCCTGGCTGCGCAGGTCCATCAGAATCTTATGAATATACTGAATCGCGCCGATGTCCAGGCCACGAACAGGCTGGCACGCAATTACCAGATTCGCATCCTTGTCTACTTCACGGCTGAGTACCATCTTCTGCTGGTTACCGCCGGAAAGGGAACCGATATTCTGCTTGGCACTGGTTGCACGAACGTCAAAATGTCCCATCAGATAATCAGTCTGTTCATTCAGTTTCTTGTGATTGATAATACCGTTCTTCACATACTTTTCGGAGAACTGTGTTCCCAGCAGATAGTTGTCGGTAATAGAGAATCCAGGGAGAATCGCTCTTTCGTGACGGTCGGATGGAATATACCCGATACCCTTTGCACAGCGCTTCTTTGTATTCCAGTGAGTGATATCGTCACCCATGAAAGTAATCTTACCTTCACGGCACTTCATCAGACCCATAATCATTTCTTCCAGCTGCTGCTGACCATTGCCTTCTACGCCGGCAATACCCACGATTTCACCTGCACGGATATCAAAGGATACGGTATCCTGTGCGTTCGGCAACAGGCGTACGTTTTCGAGAGACAGGATCACATCTCCCTTTTCCACTTCCGGACGTTCCATATCGAAAGATACTTCACGGCCTACCATCAGGTTTGCGAAGTCAGAAGCTTCTCTGCCCTCTGTTTCTACGGTGCAGACAGACTGACCGGCACGCAGAACAGTTACACGGTCTGCAACTGCCTTGGTTTCATTCAGCTTATGGGTAATGAAGACGATGGTCTTACCTTCATTCTTCATGTCTCTCAGAATATCCAGAAGCTGAAGAACTTCAGGAGGAGACAGAACAGCAGTCGGTTCGTCCAGAATGATAATGTTGGCACCACGGTACAGAGTTTTCAGAATTTCAACTCGCTGCTTCATACCAACGGATAACTCAGAAACTTTCTGAGTTACATCCAGTCCGAAATTATACTGGTCTGACAGCTTCTGAACTGCTTCAATACTTTCTTTTTTAGGAATGGAGAATTTACCAAGTTCATTTCCGACTACAACGTTTTCCCACACAGTCAGTGCATCCACCAGCATAAAATGCTGATGCACCATGCCCAGACCCAGATGGAACGCATTCAGTGCGGAATGGTTGGTAACTTCCTGATCATTGATTCGAATTGTACCTGCTTCAGGCTTGTACAGACCAAACAGCACATTCATTAATGTGGTTTTACCTGCACCGTTTTCCCCCAGCAGACAGTGGATTTCACCCTTCTTTACCTGAAGGTTAATATCTTTATTGGCATAGAAATCACCGAACTTTTTCGTGATTCCCAGCATTTCTACTGCATACATTTGTTACACCTCTTATGCATCGTTTTTAGTCCGTATCTCATAAAGACTTCAATACGGCTTCTTAATCATAATTCAAATAATGA
>JAFYKS010000378.1 GCA_017537495.1 Bacillota bacterium
AGACCCAGCTGTCTTACGTGTTCTTCGATGAACGGATCCAGTTCTTCCACCACGATGAGGCGCTCAACGCTGGCCGCGAAGTCCTTGATTTTCTGTACCGGCATCGGCCATGCCATACCCAGCTTCAGAACAGATACTTCATCTCCGAAGACTTCCTTTACATACTGGTAGCTGGTGGACGCAGTGATGATACCGATTTCAGTTCCGCCCATTTCCACCCGGTTGATTTCGGACTTCTCCGCAAAATCTGTCAGATCCAGGGTTCTCTGTTCCACAATCGGATGTCTGCCTCTGGCGTTGGCCGGCAGCATAACATATTTCTGAATGTTCTTTACGTAAGGTTTCGCTTCAGGGACAACACGCTCTGCAGTTTCCACTACGCTCTGGGAATGGGAAACTCTGGTGCACATCTTCAGCAGAACCGGAGTGTCAAACTGCTCTGACAGTTCGAAAGCCAGCTTGGTGAAAGCCAGTGCTACTGCAGAATCAGAAGGCTCCAGCATAGGGATTTTGCTGGATTTCGCATAGTTGCGGGAGTCCTGCTCATTCTGGGAGGAGTGCATAGCCGCATCATCCGCTACTGCAATCACCAGTCCGCCGGTAACTCCGGTATAGGACAGGGTAAACAGCGGGTCAGCCGCTACGTTAAGTCCTACGTGCTTCATAGCCGCAAAACTTCTCTTTCCGCCCACAGACGCACCAAAGGCCACTTCTACGGCAACCTTTTCGTTGGGCGCCCATTCACAGTATATTTCATCGTACTTGGCACATTCTTCGGTAATCTCGGTACTTGGGGTTCCCGGATAGCTGGAAACCACCGAACAGCCTGCTTCATAAAGGCCTCTTGCAACCGCTGCATTTCCTAACATTAATTCTCTCATCATACACCTCATATACGTGTTTTGTTCTGTAATAATGACATTCTACAACAAAAAAATCGGAATGTAAACTGTTATTTTGTGAAATTCGCACAATTTTCAGAAAATTTTGAAAAATAAAGAAAATCCGTTGACAACCATTATATAATGTAGTAGATTAGTCGTATCAAAACACATTTTAGGAGATTTGTTTATGGTTATTACTGATTTTCTCGAACGCAATGCAAATGAATTCGGCAACGATGTGTGCCTGGTAGAAGTGAATCCGGAGCGTAAAGACTCCCGCCGTGTTACCTGGCGTGAATACGAACTGATTGAATCCAGTTCCTCTGAATACTACAGAAATGAAATCACCTGGGCAGTTTTCGACGAAAAGGCCAACCGTTTCGCCAACCTGCTCCTGTCCCGCGGAATCAAGAAGGATGACAAGGTCGCAATCCTGCTGATGAACTGCCTGGAATGGCTGCCGATTTATTTCGGTGTTTTGAAGTCCGGAGCTACCGTGGTTCCTCTGAACTTCCGTTATACCGCCGACGAAATCAAGTACTGCCTGAATCAGGCTGATGTGGATGTGCTGGTATTCGGTCCGGAATTTATCGGCCGTATTGAGTCCATCTCCGATGAAATCAGTCAGCGCCGCCTGCTCTACTTCGTAGGCGAAAACTGTCCGTCCTTTGCGGAGGATTACGCAACTGCCACATCCAACTGTTCCAGCAGAAAGCCTACCGTATTCGTCCACGATAAGGACAATGCTGCCATCTACTTCTCCTCCGGCACCACCGGATTCCCGAAGGCAATTTTACATAACCACGAGTCTTTGATTCACTCCTGCCGTGCAGAACAGGCTCACCATCAGCAGACCAGAAACGATGTTTTCCTCTGCATTCCGCCTCTGTACCACACTGGTGCCAAGATGCACTGGTTTGGCAGTCTGCTTTCCGGAAGCAAAGCTGTTATCCTGAAGGGTACCTCACCGGAAACCATTCTGGAAACTGCATCCCGCGAAAGATGCACGATTGTGTGGCTTCTGGTTCCATGGGCACAGGACATTCTGTCTGCACTGGACTCCGGCCGTCTGAATCTTTCTGACTACCAGCTGTCCCAGTGGCGTCTCATGCACATCGGTGCACAGCCGGTTCCGCAGAGCCTGATCAAGCGCTGGCTCACCTACTTCCCTGACCACAAGTACGATACCAACTACGGTCTGTCCGAATCCATCGGTCCGGGCTGCGTACATCTGGGCATGGAAAACATCCACAAAGTAGGTGCCATCGGCGTTCCGGGCTTTGGCTGGGAAGTAAAGATTGTGAACGAGGACTTCGAAGAAGTGGCTGACGGTGAAGTTGGCGAACTGGCTGTCAAAGGACCTGGCGTCATGACCTGCTACTATAAAGATCCTGCCGCAACTGCAGCAGTTCTCCGCGGACGTGACAATGAATGGCTCCTGACCGGTGACGTGGCGCAGAAAGATGAAGACGGTTTCATCTGGCTGGTTGACCGTGCCAAGGACGTTATCATCTCCGGCGGTGAAAATATCTATCCTGTACAGATTGAAAATTTCCTCAGTGCTCACACCAAGGTGAAAGACGTGGCTGTTATCGGACTGGCGGACGACCGTCTGGGCGAAATCGTGGCTGCCATCATCGAAACCGAAGAAGGCGCAGAATGCACCGAAGAAGAAATCAACGACTTCTGCAGACAGCTGCCGCGCTACAAGCGCCCTCGCAAAATCATCTTCGCCAAGGT
Source organism: Bacillota bacterium (assembly GCA_017537495.1). Taxonomy (GTDB): domain Bacteria; phylum Bacillota; class Clostridia; order Peptostreptococcales; family Anaerovoracaceae; genus RGIG7179. The sequence continues at coordinate 2,625 of JAFYKS010000378.1, forward strand.
TCTCCGCAATGCCACCGGCAAAATCGAAAAGCCGAAGCTGCGTGAAATCTACGGCGCAGTGGGACTGGTTGCCAAGCAGAATCAGGCGTAATAAAAAACACTATATGTAATATAACAGGGCGGACCCATGGGTCTGCCCTATATTTTTTCTTGGCGTCAGCACCGAGTTATGCTATACTGAACCCAAGACTAACATTCCATATACAGGAGGAATCACAATGGAAAAAATCAGAGAAAGACTGGACGCACTGAGACCGGAAATCACAGCAATGGTAAAGGATATGCACGATAATCCTGAACTGGGTCATCAGGAATTCCACGCCATGGAGCTGCAGGCAGCTCTGCTGGAAAAGTACGGCTTTACCGTAGAAAAGGGCGTCGCAGATGTAAAGACTGCATATATCGCAAAATATAAGGGTGCCAAAGATGGTCCGAAGATTGGTTATCTGGCAGAATACGATGCACTGCCTGGCTTGGGACATGCCTGCGGTCATAACATGATTGCCGGCGTTGCATGCGGTGCTGCAATCGCACTGAAGGATGCTGTAGACCAGTACGGAGGCGAAGTATGGGTTGTAGGCGCGCCTGCAGAAGAAACTGACGGCGGCAAAGTATACCTGGTTAAGGCTGGCTGCTATGATCCGCTGGATGCTGCACTGATGGCTCACCCTGCAGAATGCTGGGGTACAAGCGGCAACATGTATGCCATCGAACCTCTGCAGTTTGAATTCTTTGGCAAGTCCGCACACGCTGCAGCCTTCCCTGAAGATGGTATCAACGCACTGGACGGCGTTCTGCAGCTGTTCACCGCAGTCAATGCACTGAGAGAACACCTGCGTGATTCCGTAAGAATCCACGGTATCGTAAAGCACGGCGGTGAAGCTGCCAACATCGTACCGGAATACGCATGCGCACAGTTCTACGCAAGAGCAGAATCCACCAACTACCTGAGAGAAGTAGTGGAAAAGGTAAAACGCTGCGGCGAAGGCGCTGCTGCCTGCACCGGCACTACCGTGAAGATTACCAATTTTGAAAATCCATATGACAACATGATGAGCAATGACACCATGAGCGACAGAGCAACCAGCTACCTGTATGCAATGGGCGTTCCGGAAGGAATGAAGAGAGTGGACAGCTCCGGCTCCTCCGACGTAGGCAGCGTAAGCCAGAAGTGTCCAACCATCCACTCCTGGTTCTGTGCAACCGACGGCGATGACAGCATCAAGGTACATACACCAGCCTTCCCACCTTGCACCATCAGCGAAGCTGGTACGGAAGCCATGATGATTCAGACCGCAGCACTGGTTAAGACCGGTGAGGACCTGCTGTCTGATCCTGAATTTCTGGCAGCTGCTACAGCAGAATACGAAAGAAAGTTAAAAGAGTTTTAATGACATCAAAAACACATCCACGCGTCGAACGCGTGGTTGTCAGTAGACGGGCAAAGCCCTCTGTTCCTTGCGTAACACGTAGAACGTGTAAATGAGTCTGCCAACTGCAGGCTCATTTATTTCTTTTTGTTGTTTTTGAACGGACCTTCTCCGCCC
>JAFYKS010000379.1 GCA_017537495.1 Bacillota bacterium
GATGAGCTGGGTATCCTGCATCTTTTCCGGCCGAATAGCCATAGATCCATCCAGGTCGAGGAGGCAGATTTGATTTCCTTCCATCAGCAGTACATGCTCAGGCTTGATGTCCCGATGAATAAATCCCCGCTTATGAAGCGACGTCAGGGCATCACAAACCTGCAGAGCAATCTCCACAGCACGTCTTTCACTTACGCATCCCCGTTCAGAAAGATAATCCTTTAGAGAAGTTCCCTCCATCAGTTCTTCTTCCACCACAAAGAATCCTTCCTCCTCATACGTCCTGTACACCACAGGAAAGCCTTCTGCTCCGTATCGTTCCAGGGCCTGATAAGCAGGAATCATTCTGCGGTACAGACGGAGAATAAAGCTGCCCGTATCCCCCCGCTGCACTTGAAGGACTGCGTGGTCGTCTTTTATACTTAATGTTTTTTCCAGCGTCATACCGCTGCTTCGGAGAACTTTTTCCACTTCAAACATAATTGTTTCTTACCTCACATTATGTTAAAATTGTACCACAAAGGAGTTTATTATGCCAAAGAAAAGCACATCTAATCTTGAATATGAATTAAAACGCAGCGAGTCTATTCACGACTACCTGCAGACAAATAAGGAGGAACTGGCATCAGACAGCCTTCCATCGCTTCTTCAGACGCTGATGACCGGGAAGAATCTCACGAAGGCCGAAGTGGTACGCGAAAGCAACATGAACGAAATCTATGCTTATCAGATTCTGTCCGGAGTCCGCCGTCCATCCCGCGATAAACTGCTGTGCATCTGTCTGGCCATGAAAGCCAGCCTGGAAGAAACACAGAATGTACTGAAGCGGAGCGGCTTTGCGCCCCTTTATGCCCGTAATCAGCGTGACAGTATTATCATGTACGGCCTCACCCATGAGCAGACAATTCTTCAGCTGAACAGCAATCTCTTTGATAACGGGGAAGAAGTGCTGGAGTAACTTCGTCTCATCCCGTTTCTGTGAAACGGAACTGCAGCGGGGTACAATTTGACTCTACCTTCAGCTGTACATCTCCGCCCTCAGGATTGCGGAAAGTCATAGTAAATACAGGAAGATTCCAGTCCTCAGCCCCTTCATAAGGTTCTATGGTTACCAGGCCGCTGTCACATTCAGGCTGCAGATGATAGAATCCTTCCATAGCGGCCAGATAAATGGTCACCGCTTCTTCTGGATTATAAGACAGGTTCACCACGCCAGGGTATGGAAATCCCGGCTCTTCTTCCGGCTTCAGGTATCCTTCCGCCAAATCCTTCTTTGATGGAACATCTGCATATGCACTCATGGGTTCACCCTGAACGAGTACCGGAATCGCATAGTGTTTCCCGTTCTTCTCAGCGTGAATATAGCCGGTTTCACCTATATTGCAGCCCTCCGAGTTCACGGTCCACCCTTCATACCTTGTGTCCCATCCCTCGATATCCCCTACATTGGAATCTGCATATACCTTCCAGGTCTGGTCTATAAGCATGTTAGTGTCTGTATATAGTGATCTGGACTGAGATCCTATGCGGAAGTTATAATAAAGATCATATTGGTGGCTTTTGTCACCATACAGCGGGAGGTATTCTGAAGAGGTTTCCTGCTGCGGCATCAGCGCAAACATCCCGATTGCAGCACAAAGAATTATGCAAGCCAACCAGACAGCTGGTTTTTTTCTTTTTTTGACGGTCAGCGGTACGGCCAGATTCTGCAGGGCCCGTTCCAGTTCTTCTGCGGTCTGATACCGTTCTGCCGGATTCATTCGAATGCAGCGTTCTATTATTTCGGCCAGAGGGCCTTCCTGATACCGGATCACCGCAGGATGTTCTCCGGTCAGCATTTCGTTCATCAAAATCCCCAGTGCATAAATGTCTGTACGTTCATCGGACCGGGTCAGTCCAAACTGCTCCGGCGCTGCGTACATAGCAGTTCCCAGCAACTGAGTATCATTTTTCTTTCCCGGCAAAATCCGCATGGATGCATCCAGGTCAATGAGCACCACGCGTCCTTCCGCTGTCAGCAGTATATGCTCCGGTTTAATGTCGCGATGGATAAAGCTCCTGCCGTGAAGATATGCCGCGGCAGCACAAACTTTGAGTGTAAGCTCAATCGTGCGTTCCGGGCTCATCCGTGTTCCGCCCTCAATCATCTCCTGCAGAGAGATACCGTCCACGTACTCTTCTTCCACCACAAAATACCCTTCCCGCCAGCCTGTGCTGAAAATCCCAGGAAGGACTTCACAGGTATGCCCGCACAATGATTCGCAGGCCGGCACCGCGTATCGGTAAATCCGCAGAACGAACGGACTTCCGTCCGACCGTTCCATCTGAAACACACCGCCGTCCTCTTTCCGGCCCAGGGTCCGTATCAATTTTCCATTATAGTTCTGTAAAATTCTCTTCATAGTAAAATTGTACCATAAAAGCAAACCGCATGGAAGTGTGATCCATGCGGCTGCAATTTATAAAACTTCGAAACTATACGCACAGGCCGAATACGTGGTTCTGACCGTTATATTCGATGGTCAGGAAGTCCAGTACTTCTCCTTCCTTCAAAGCCTTAATGTGGAGGCTGCCGTCTGCGTTCTTTGTTACTTCTGCCAGGCTTTCATCTGTAACGGTAAAGGTGTAGTCACTGATTGGCTCACCGTTATACATTACGATAATGTCATCATCCAGTCCTGGAGTACCGAAGATACCGTCTCCATCTTCACCGGCAGGGTAAATAATGTAGCCGATCCAGTTCAGTGCCAGTACTTCCGGCAGACCTTCCACGAAGAGAGGATAGGTTGCCTTTTCTTCACCGTAGACGATTACCAGCTCGCAGCTTCCGTTCTTAAACGGTCCGATGCGGAAGTTGTCCTCTTCCCACATGGCCGCGCTGACGCAGGCCTCACCTTCCACCAGCAGCTGGTATCCGGTCACCACTTCGCCGCTGTACACCACTTCCAGGTTAGCGCCTTCCAGGTCTCTGGCGTTCAGCAGGTCGCCCTGGGGCAGGTCGTCCCCGTCCTCAAATCGAAGTACCAGCTCTGCACTTTCTGTCAAAGCATCCAGATTCACTTCTTCCCGCTGTCCAACATCATCGCCGCCGTCTATCTCACTGCTGCCGCATGCCGCCATGGAAAACACCATGGACAGCATCATCAAAATTGTTAAAAACTTTTTCATACCAGTTACCTCTCCTCATCTTATTATTTCACAGTTCGCCATGCCTTCCAGGACCACTGGGTGTAAACCTTTTCATCATTTACATACTTAAAGCCTCGAACCTTGTAATAATAGGTATTACCAGCCTTCAGGGCCTTGTTGTTGATGTAGTAGTTTGCTTTGGAGGTATAGAACGGCTTTTTACCATATCCCTTGTTCTTCTTAATAGAACGGTAAACATCAAAACCATCAAATTCCACGCCTTCAGGGCTATTCCAGTAAACCTTGATTGCCTTCTTGCCTTTCAGCTTGGTCATCTTGGATCTTGCCCTGAACTTGATATCTTCGATTTCTTCAATCAGTGCCTTTTCTTCTGCGGTTTCCAGCTTGTCGATTTCAGCCTTTACAGCTTCTTCGATGGCCTTGATTTCATCAGCAGACTTGGCTGCCTTGATATCCTTCTTAGCCTGTTCAATGATAGCTGCAATTTCTTCTGCTTCTGCTTCATCATATTCAGCTGCATCAACGTAGTTTGTTACTGTCTTTTCTACTTCAGTCTTAGCTGCTGCATTTGGATCTGCTGGAACAACAGGGTACCGGGAACCACCGCCTGTGGAACCGCCGCCTGTAGTGCCGCTTTCATTGCCGCCCTGACCGCCGGAACCGGTGTTATCGCCTTCACCGGAATCAC
>JAFYKS010000380.1 GCA_017537495.1 Bacillota bacterium
GATGGCAAACCATGGAACTATTTTCCTGGATGAGGTAGGGGATATGCCGCTGTCACTTCAGGGGAAACTGCTTCGTGCCCTGCAGGAAAAAGAGACCATGCCAATCGGCGGAAGTCAGTACAGAAAAATTGATGTCCGTGTTGTCAGTGCTACAAACCGGAATCTTCTGTCCATGGTAAATGAAGGGAAGTTCCGTCAGGACCTGTATTATCGTCTTCATGTAGTGGAAATTCACATGCCGCCTCTGCGGGAACGGAAACAGGACATTCCGGATCTTTGCCAGTCTGTCATTTCCCGAATCGCGGGGGATATGAACCGGAATATTCGTGGGCTGACGCCTGAAGCAGAGCGTCTGCTGATGAAGTACCATTATCCCGGCAATGTGCGCGAATTGATTAACATTTTGGAATACGCCTGCATTCTTTGCAGCGGAGAATATATTGATGAACTGGATCTGCCGGATGAGCTGCGGCAGGATGCATTGCCAAACAGTGATGCGGCTGAAGCTCCTGCATTTTCTGCAGCAGATGCGGTACGGAAGTATCTGAGCGGTATGTCTATTAAAGATGTAGAAAAACTGCTTATCGAAAATGCTTTGGCTGAGAATCCGCAGAGCAAGCGGATTGCAGCGAAATCCCTGGGAATCAGCGAACGAAGTCTGTTCTATAAGATTCAGGAATACGAAATATAGGAGCGGATAATAACTCTTCTTCATAATGTCTTACTCTTTAGAAAAACGGCCGACGGGCCGTTTTTCTGTTTGACGGCAAAATCTGCATACTCGCACTGCAAATTTTGCAGAGTGGGCGAGCTGACTGCAGAATCTATGGATTGCCGCGCAGGTTTGCATCGAACAAGAAAAATGGCGAAAATGGCTGAATTCAGCCGTTTCCTTTATTGTATGTGAAGAATTTTTCACAAAATCTTTACATTGGCACGGGCTTTGCTTTATATAAAGGCACATGAAACCGTTTCATTTATTTGAACGAATTAAATCATATAAGGAGGAAGAACAAATGAAGAAGAATTGGTTACGCATGTTATCCGTATTATTGTGCATGGCACTGTGCCTTGGCCTGTTTGGCTGCGGCGGCGGTGAATCAGGTGGCGGCGATGATGCTGTAAAGGACAGCGTTATCATTGCAGCAGCAGAAGACATCAAGGCTGCTGACCCACACTCCAACTGGTCTGGTATTCATTACTACGTTTACTGGACATGTTATGACCGCTTAATCGGTTATGACTATGAAACAGGTGAATATCTGCCTGAACTGGCTAAGTCCTGGGACGTTTCCGAAGACGGTAAGGAATACACCTTCCATCTGAGAGATGACGTTAAGTGGCATGATGGCACACAGTTCACAGCGAAAGACGTAGTTTACACTGCTGAAAGAGGTATCGAATTAAGCAACGGTAACTTCCCAAGTGTAAATAAGGTTGAAGCAGTAGACGATTATACTGTTAAGTTCTACCTGAACGAACCAAACGCAGTATTCCTGGACAAGCAGTGGATCGGCGACGCAGCAATCATTCCAGATGGCTGTGGCGATATCGTAGCAACTACTATCAACGGTACCGGTGCTTACAAGGTTAAGGAATGGGTTATCGGTGACCATATGACTCTGGAAGCTAACCCTGAATACTGGGGCGGCGAACCTCCTGTAAAGGAAATCAAGTACATCACAATGCCAGAATCTAACGCTCGTATGATGGCAGTTATGGCTGGTGACGTAGATGCGGCAGCTATTCAGCCAGAAAACGTTAAGCAGGCAAGCACTGCTGAAAATCTGGACATCGACACAGTTTCTTCCGCATCCATCCACTATCTGATGTTCAACCAGAGAGTAGAAGCGTTCCAGAAGAAGGAAGTTCGTCAGGCAGTTGCATATGCACTGGATAAGGATGCAATTGTGGAAGCTCAGTTACAGGGCTATGGCGAAGTTGTTGACAGCATTATCCCATCCTTCGTTGCTGGATACAATGGTGATTTACCAAAGTATGAACGCAATGTCGAAAAGGCGAAGGAATTACTGGCAGAAGCAGGATATCCAGATGGCTTCTCCATCGAATTAACTACATTAGCTGGTCAGCATGACCTGGCAGCTCAGGTTATTCAGGCTCAGCTGAAGGAAATCGGCATCGAAGTAACACTGACTCAGTTAGACAGAGCTACATTCCTGGAGGCAGTTGCTAAGCAGAGCTGTGACTTCTTCCTGAAGGACCGTGGTGCTACTAATGCAGACTACTACATCACAATTTACAATTCCGCAAATATTGAAAATGGTCTGAACTGGATTGGCCTGAAGGACCCTGCAGTTGACGAACTGGTACAGAAGATTGCAATCTCTGACGGTGAAACTCGTGCAGCACTGCTGTCCGACTTACAGGTTCTGATGAATGAAGAATGCTACTCCATTCCTATGTTCAGAAAGACTGCTTTCGTTGCTCATGATGAAAACTTAAAGGGCATCGGCGTAATTCCTACAGGCGGCGTTGACTGGAGTACAATGTATTGGGAATAATCTTTTTCCGAACATTGAGACAACAAATCTGATTTGAATTTTATGGCCTGATGGGGATTCCCCATCAGGCCACTTTACGAAAGGAGCACTAATTATGCTTAAATATATAATAAAGCGTTTCTTGCTTCTGATCCCCGTTCTTCTTGGCGTTTCGGCCCTGGTATTCTTTATTATGGCAATGGCACCAGGAGACCCGGCCCTCACCATCCTGGGTCCGGATGCTGAACCTGAAGCCGTTGAAATGCTTAGAGAAGAGCTGGGATTAAATGATCCTATCATCGTACAGTATGCTAATTATATGTGGGGGATGCTGCACGGTGATTTAGGGGATTCCTACGCATCAGGCAGACCGGTTATGGAAGAGTATTTTACTTTCTTCCCTGGAACATTTAAGCTGGCCGTAGGCTCCATGCTGGTTGCAATTATAATTTCCATTCCGATTGGTATCCTGTCTGCTGTAAAACAGTATTCTCTGATTGATAACCTGGGTATGATCGGGGCGCTGGCCGGCCTGTCCATTCCAAACTTCTGGCTCGGTCTTATGCTGATTATGCTGTTCTCTTTAAAGCTGGGTATTCTGCCATCTGGCGGTGCAACAGCACCGGGTTCGTTAATTCTGCCGGCAATCACCATTGGTACCGGCATGACTGCGAATATTACGAGAATTATGCGTTCTTCCATGCTGGAAACTGTTCGACAGGACTATATCCGTACAGCCCGTGCGAAGGGGGTTGGACATAAAAAAGCGATTACACGCCATGCGCTGCGTAATGCTCTGATTCCGGTTGTAACAATTATCTGTATGGACTTCGGTTACTGCTTCGCAGGTGCATCCACTTCAGAAATTGTATTCTCCTGGCCGGGTGTTGGACGATTAACCGTAAATGCTATTAACTCCCAGGACAGACCGCTTGCTATCGGATGCCTGATCATGACTGCAATTATGATTTGTATTTCCAATATGATCATGGATATTCTGTACGCGATTATTGACCCTCGAATCCGTCTGACAGGAGGTGGCAAAAAATAATGAGTAAGAAAGAAAAGAACACTCAGACTACCGGCAGAAAATCGATAAGTAAGAAACAGGATATTATTACCCGTTTCTGTAAAAATAAAAATGCAGTTGTCGGTATGGTTATTGCGTTTATTTTCGTTTGCATTGCCGTTTTTGCACCGCTTCTCGTAGACTATGATACCCAGGTTCTGGGACAGGATATTTATAACCGAATTGCACTTCCGGGCGGAGACCATCTGTTAGGTACTGACGAACTGGGCCGTGACGTTCTGGCAAGATTAATTTATGGTGCAAGAGTATCCCTGCTGATTGGGGTATTAACTGTAACTGTAGCGATGGTATGTGCTATCGTAATCGGTTCTGTTGCAGGCTTTTATGGCGGCAAGGTTGATATGTTTATTATGCGTATCATGGAAATTCTGGATGGCGTTCCAAGCTTCCTGATGGCACTGGTTATTACGGCTGCATTTGGCGGCAGTGTGGGAACCCTGGTCGTAGCTCTTGCTGTAGGTGCATTAGCTGGCCAGGTGCGTATGATTCGTGGTGCTGTATTAACCGTAAGAAACAATGAATACGTAGAAGCTGCCAGAGCACAGGGTGCAACAAACTGGCAGATTATCTATTATCATATCATTCCGAACTGTATCGCAACCATTATCGTACAGTTCAGTATCAAGGTTGCCAGCGGCATCCTGAATGCATCTGCATTAAGCTTCCTGGGTCTGGGCATTCAGCCGCCTGATCCTGAATGGGGTGCTATGCTGTCCGGCGGACGTGCATATATGCTGGACAACCCATATCTGACTTTATTCCCTGGATTATGTATTATGCTCGTAATCCTGGCCTTCAATATGCTGGGCGATGGTCTCCGTGACGCACTCGACCCAAGACTGAAAGAATAGGAGGGGAGAATATGGATAAACATTATGATGATGAAGTTTTACGCGTAGAGGACTTGACCGTTTACTACGAAACAGCTGAAGGTACTGCCAAAGCTGTAAACAATCTGGACCTGGTAGTACGTAAAGGTAAGACTGTAGGTCTGGTAGGCGAAACCGGTTCCGGTAAGACGACGACTGCGCTGTCCATTCTCCGCCTGGTTCCTGACCCTCCTGGAGTAATTAAGAGTGGTAAGATTATTCTGGATGGTATGGATATCTTCACTCTGACTGAGGGTGAAATGGATATGGTAAGAGGTTACCATGCTTCAATGATTTTCCAGGATCCAATGACAGCACTGAATCCGCTGATGACAGTTGGTGATCAGATTGCGGAAACTCTGAGAATTCATGAAGGCCTGAATAAGGCTGATTCCGTAGCCAAGGCGCAGGAAATGCTGAAGATCGTAGGAATCCCGCCTGAAAGAGCGAAGGAATATCCGCATCAGTTCTCCGGCGGTATGAAACAGCGTGTAGTTATCGCGATTGCGCTGGCCTGCAGTCCGAAACTGATGATTGCGGACGAACCAACCACTGCACTGGACGTTACAATCCAGGCACAGGTTCTCCGTGAAATGAAGCAGCTGAAAGAAAATTCTGATATGTCCATGATTATGATTACCCATGACCTGGGTATTATCGCACAGATGTGTGATGAAGTAGCCGTAATCTATGCCGGACGTATCATTGAATACGGTGAACTGCGCGAAGTATTTAAGGATACCAAGCATCCTTATACACAGGGACTTTTACACAGTACGATCAAGGTTCAGGATAGGAGAGGACATCTGGATCCCATCGATGGTACCGTTCCAAGTCTTAACAAGCTTCCGGAAGGCTGCAGATTCCATCCGAGATGTAAATATGCAACCGAAGAATGTAAGAGAAGAATGCCGGAACTTATTGAGATCGAGCCGGGCCACTATTCCCGTTGCCTGATGGCAGAGAAAGGAGAATGATTATGGGCGAAA
>JAFYKS010000381.1 GCA_017537495.1 Bacillota bacterium
ACGGCAGTTTTTCGTTTTACTCTCTATGTTTGTTCTATTGGAGGGATTTTTATAAATTTATAACTGTGCCAACATATATTCTTTTACTTTTTCCAGCTTGCTTTCCTTCCAGGTTCCGCATTCAGCCTGTTCTGCCAGAGGAACAATCAGACTGAGATCCATATGTTCACCTTTAAAGTAACCTTCCGGCTTTCCGTTGAAATAATCAAGCCATCCCTGGTCATCCAGATCTTTATAATACTCCGGTTCCAGATAAATCATTCGTCTCCGCTCTTCCGCAAGGAATGCCTTTGCTCCCAGTGGTATGAGCAGCTCATATTCCTCTGCAGGAATATTCGTAAAGATATCGGGAAGTACCGCTTCTTCGATACGCTCAATTTCACGGTTTATCCTGATTCCCATTGCCTCAAAATCCATCTTCTCCTCAGTGAAGCAAAGTTTCAGCAGCACTCCCATGTCTGTATAGAGATGGGCTCGCTGATAATCGGTGTCGAAAATAAAGTTGCCGAGGGAATAGAAAATGGCTCTTCCATCGTCGAAAATTTCATAATTTTCAGGTACATGAGGATGATGGCCTACGACCACATCTGCCCCCAGCTCCAGATACTTAAGATACTTGTCTCTTGTATACGGGCTTGGCATGGATGCAAATTCCTCACCGCCGTGAACTACTACGACACACCATCTGCACTTGCTTTTAATTTCCGCAATGCGTTTTCCGATATGTTCAAAATCATCCCAGCGGACTTTGCCGAATTCAGTCCCTTTGCTGAGTGTGTATTCAGAAAGATAGGTAACGCCAATCATGCCAATTCCGCCCGCCTCGTCGATATAGACAGGCACGGAGGCTTCGTCTCTGTTTCTTCCTGCACCGATAGTCCGGTACCCCATTTCCCGTGCAAGGCGGCAGGTGCTTATCAGGCCATCCATTCCGGCATCCAGTATATGATTGTTTCCCACTTCCCAGATATCCGCATTGATTTTTTTCAGGAAAGACGCCGCCTCAACGGGCATATAGTGAATGAATTCTCTCTCTGAAGAAAAGTTTTCAGGGTCTACAACTGCACCTTCCACATTGGCAACTACGTGATCTGCACTTTGAAAAAAACCAAGCACAGCAGGTACAAGGACCTCTTCATCCGTCCATTTTCTGTCCATATAACGGTCGAATCCTATATCCCCTGTAAACACAATGGAGGTGCTGCTGTTCATATTAAATCTCCATATTCTCCCGTTCTTTAAACGGATAGAAAGACGTATCCAGATGTTTGTAGTCGAATGTTGTCAGGTCCGCACAGTGAATTCCCGGGGAATCACAAGCAATAATCGTCTTCGCACGGCCCGTCCACCAGCCTTTGAAATGCTGGGATGATTTCAGTGCCAGAATCTTCATGTCCTGCCAATCGATACCTACCATGCGGAACGGACCGTCATCCAGAGTCTGTCTCCGGGCAGAAGTAACCACAATGCTTACATTTCCCGCCTGCAGAAGCACGGAAGGTCCCATGTTGGCAATTCCGCCTGCTCCCATAGGATTCTTCCGGATATATGTCCCATCACTGATGGTCTTTACATATGCATCTTTCAGCGCCACCGGTGTTCCGTGAAGGTTGTCCAGTTTCGCACCCACTTCACAGTCAATCCGGCTTCCTACGCCTGCCGCAATGGCCTGCTGCACCACTTCCGGATCATAGATATGACCATAGGCACTTCCCGGCAGGTTCCGGCGAATCATCTCACGCAGCAGATGTGTACCGTCTCCCGGAGCACCGCCTCCCGGATTGTCAGATGTTTCGTTGATTACCACCGGAGCTTCAGATTTTGATGCCAGTTCCATGGCCTCCTCCGCCGTATTCGTTTTCACAGCAAAGTCATGACGCCGCGACCAGGCGTATTTTGCCGCACGCCGTGCAAACTCTTCTGCAGCTTGACGTGTCTCTGCCACCGCAGTGATGCTGGCCCCCGCAAAATCCACATCGGCATAAGGGAATCCGTGGAAGAAGCTTACATCATACAGCTCAGGATTTTCGGCAACCAGCCGCTCATTATATTCTTTTACGTCGCCTGCAGCACCGGACATAGTTACACCAAATGCCGGAGCAATCTGCCACGGCAGAGTGACCAGCGCCTGATATAAGGTTTTGTCGGTTGTGTACTGTTGATGGAGCAGCTTAATCAGCAAACGTGAGCTTTCGTAGGTGTCCGTGTGTGGATACTCCTTGAAAGCCACCGTAATATTGCTCAGATCCATCATTTCCTGTGTAATATTACCGTGAAGGTCCAGTACCAGTCCAATTGGGATATCCATACCGATACGGTCACGCAGAACCTTCAGAAAGTCTGCTTCCAGATCCGGATAACCTTCTGCCACTGCCGCACCATGAATGTTCAGGGCAATGGCATCCAGAGGTTCCTGGCAATGTGCCTTCCAGAGTTCCTCCACGAAATGGTCGCGAAACGCTTCATAGACAGCCTTCTCCGTGACTCCGCAAGGAAGAATATCTACACGGGGCATGGGCACCAGCTCAATCCCCAGGGCCTCACATTCATCCAGAAGACCCGCCATAGTGTTCCGCACCCCACGGCAGCTCCGGATCAAAGTATCCCCTTCCATCTGAATCGCCTTTACCGTTTCTTCTGTAACTAAAATATTACTGAATGTATTGGTTTCGTGTTCGAAACCGCCTGCCGCGATACGCATGCAAAAAGCCTCCTTTTATTCGGAATAATCAATTCCAGGGTATTCCAGCCAATGTGTCCAGGCAACAGCTTCAATCGGATGCTGCTCAATTCCTCCCACAAGATGGGTGATATCAATTTTATGGCTAATGCAGGTCACCTCAATGACCTGTCCATCTCCGATATAGACACCTACATGTCCAGGTTTCCACACTACCAGACCGGGCTTATCAGGCATAGTATCAAGGGTTCCCTGTACCTTGGCAGCTTTAATCAATTCTCTTGTATTAAAATCATTATCTTCTCTGTACCAGGCTGTATTGTCCTGATGATAATCATTCCATGCGTAACCTTTAATGATACCTATACAATCCCATCCACGGATGCCTTTATCTGCCAGAGCCAGACGCACAGCTTTCCTTTCGGGAGTATACCAATCCGCCTCTTTCTCTGCAAGCTGGTTGATCAGTTCTGTTGTCACATACTGACCATTCGCATCCCACACATAAATATGCGGAACTTTCTTACAAGCTTTCACAAACTCCACAAGCCCCTGTGCTGTAGGATGAAATACATTATTTTCCATGATTCTGGCCTTCCTTTCTTCTAAATGTAATGCTTTTCAAATTCATTTTCACACGGATTTCCCGGTGCCAGATACATGCAGTTCTCGGTTAAATCCATGATGACAGCGAAGTTTGTAGCATCTCTTTCCGCCTCCGGCATTCTCAGGTTCTCATGATCACAGATAGCGTCAGGATAACCCGCATGATCACGAAGCATGCTCATCACGTCCTCGATGGTGATCTTTCCGTGGCGTTCCTTTACAAGTGTTCTGATGCGCTGCATCCTGATATAACTGCTGCCTCTGTGGTTTACATCGTTGGCCAGATACATCTTAGGTCCGATATAGTGGTTGGTGTGCATTAAAACGCCATCTTCCGGAATCAAAGGTTCGATGGTTCTTGAATCCATTTCAAATCCAATGGCCACACCGTCTTTATGCGTTGCAATCAGATTTGCTACCGATACAGGTTCATGGCCGCCTTTCACATATGCCTCACTGAGAGTCTCTGCTTCCAGCATAGCTCTCATGCGGGCGCGCAGCGGAATTCCCCGGCAAGGAACCGTGGTTCTAAGCGCATTCAGCATTACTGCTACACCACAGTTGTTCATACCAATGCCGCCAATCATTCCCGCTTCCGCCACCATTACAAAATCAGGTTTGTTTTCCTGGTAAACATGAACGATGACCAAAGTGTCTCGCAGCAGTTTGCTGTAGTCCCA
>JAFYKS010000382.1 GCA_017537495.1 Bacillota bacterium
AAGGTCCGTTCAAAAGCAACAAAAAGAAATAAATGAGCCTGCAGTTGGCAGACTCATTTACACGTTCTACGTGTTACGCAAGGAACAGAGGGCTTTGCCCGTCTACTGACAACCACGCGTTCGACGCGTGGATGTGTTTTTTTACTTTTTAGTGCTTAAAGTCTGTGGTATAATATTGAAAAGACTGCATGTGAGGGGAGGCGCATCATGAATCATAACGATAAAATAAAAACCTTACATGGAAAGTTCGAACGCAGAAATCTGCTGGAAGAAGAAATGAAGCTGCTGGATGTTCAAATTGCAGATTTGAAGTCGAAATGGTTTACTCTGAAGGAAAATGCTGAAAAAGAAGCGGCTGATGTGAAAGAGCTTGAGCGAAACTCCATTGCTTCTCTCATGGCCAGATTGTCAGGCAGGATGGAGGAGCAGCTGGAGAAAGAACAGCGGGAAGCAAGAACAGCCCGTGCAGCGTATGAGAAGGCTGAAACAAGTCTGCAGGCTGGGAACGTGCGGATTGCAGAAATTGTTTCGGAACTTGAGACTTTGCGGGAAGAAAATATTGATGAAGAGTACGAAAACTTGCTGCAGGAAAGGCGCAGAGCCATGGAACTTTGTCAGGATAAAATCCCAGAGGAACTGCAGAACGTCGAAGCAGAACTTGCATATCTGGAATCACAATTTGCACTGCTGAAAGAGGTAAAATTGGCAGCGGCTGCGGCAGAAACTGCTTCGAAACAGCTCGATGGTTCTATATCAGATGCGAAGGCTTATATGGAATTTGCAGGATACGGTTTGCGTAATCCGATTGAGGCTGGATTAAAGCGAAAAGCGGATAAAAATATCGACGCTGCGGAGACTGAATTTTCTGATTTTGTGGAAACCCTGCTCCATTACCGGGATCTTTTGCTTGCACTGGACGATACGGCGCATTTTCACATTCCATTCGAATATTTGGAAGATCTGTGCGGACCACTTTCTACGGACAACTTTTTAGAACTTACAGACGTTGCAGGCAAGATTCGGAAACTTTGGGCCAGAATTTATGAAAGTTTGAAATTGCTGGACCAGTTGGAGTCTTCTTTGCAGAACAGCATGAACATTAAGAAAGAGCAGTGGAAACATCTCGTGTATGATTACCAGCTGAATCCGTAATTTGATATGATTATTAAAGAAATCTCGAAAACCCCGTGGAAATCTCCGCGGGGTTTTGTTATACTATATTATGTATTGGTATGTCCACGGGGGACATACTTAGTCAATGTGTCATAATGAAAAGGAGGGTGCCGCAGGATTCAGCGGCGCATTAGTAGTATGAAACATGCAGTAACTTATGAATTAATTAAAAAGGACAGCAGAACCCGTGCCCGCCGTGGTGTAGTTCATACACCTCACGGTGATATCCAGACTCCGGTATTCATGCCGGTAGGAACTCAGGCAACTGTAAAAGGTATGCGTCCGGAACAGGTAAAGGAACTGGGTGCTGAAATCATCCTGTCCAATACCTACCATTTATATCTGAGACCTGGCCACGATATTGTAAAAGAAGCTGGCGGTCTCCATAAATTTATGAACTGGGACAGAGCAATTCTGACAGACTCTGGTGGATTCCAGGTGTTCTCCCTGGGCCAGATGCGTAAAATCACCGAAGAAGGTGTAAAGTTCCGCTCTCACATCGACGGTTCCAGCCACATGATTACACCGGAAAAGTCCATGGAAATTCAGAACTATCTGGGTTCTGACATCATGATGGCCTTCGACGAATGTACACCATACCCTGCAGACTGGAAGTATGCGAAGAACTCTCTGGAACGTACCAACCGCTGGCTTCAGCGCTGTAAAGACTACCATCAGGACTGGGAAAGACAGTCTCTCTTCGGTATCATGCAGGGCGGTATGTATAAGGATCTGCGTAAACAGAGTGCAGAAGCTATCGTAGAAATGGATCTGCCGGGTTATTCCATCGGCGGTCTGTCCGTTGGTGAACCGAAGGAAATCATGCTGGATGTACTGGATGACTGTGTAGATTATCTGCCTGAAAATAAGCCAAGATACCTGATGGGTGTAGGCAGCCCGGACTATCTGTTCGAAGGTGTTGAACGTGGTGTGGACATGTTCGACTGCGTACTGCCTACCAGAATCGCACGTCACGGTCTGGCTATGACTTCCCACGGCCGTGTGCAGATCAAGAATGCAAAATATGCCCGTGACTGGGAACCGCTGGATACAGAATGTGACTGCTACACCTGCCGCAACTACAGCAAGGCGTACCTGCGCCATCTGTTCAAGGCGGATGAACTGTTATCCCACATGCTGATTACCAACCATAATCTGCACTTCCTGTCCAATATGATGAAGAACATCAGAACTGCCATCGAAGAAGACAGATTCCTGGAATACAAGAAGGAGTTTTACGATAAATATGGAAGATTTTAAGAGAGAACTGTGTCCGCACAGCGAATTTTGCGGGGGCTGCATCCACCAAGGTGTGCCCTATGCAGAGCAGCTGGCGGCGAAAGAAGCAGAAGTACTGAAGCTGCTGGAAGCCAAGGGCGTAACCCCTGAAAAAATCGATACCATCGAAGGCTGTCCAAGCCAGTATGAATACAGAAACAAGATGGAGTACACCTTCGGTGACTTCGTTAAGGATGGAGAAATGACCCTGGGTATGCACAGAAAGCGCAACTTCATGTCCATCGTTACCGTAGATGAGTGTCAGCTGGTGGATCCGGACTTTAACGTGATTCTGGACGGCGTGCTGCAGTTTGCCATTGAAAAGGGCTACAAAGCGTATCACAAGCGTACCCACAAAGGTCTCATGCGTAATCTGATTGTCCGCAATGGTGTTCGTACCGGACAGCTGCTGGTAAATATCGTTACATCTTCCGAAGAAGGTTTCGATGAAGAAGGCTTTGTGGAAATGCTTCGTGGTCTGAACCTGCAAAACACCATCGTTGGGGTTCTCCGTACTTTCAATGACAGTCTGGCCGATGCAGTAATCTGCGAAGATCTGAAGACTCTGTGGGGCCGTGACTACTATGAAGAAGAAATCCTGGGCCTGAAGTTTAATGTAAGTGCCTTCAGCTTCTTCCAGACTAATGTAGAAGCCATTGAACGTCTGTACACCGAAGCCCTGGCACT
>JAFYKS010000383.1 GCA_017537495.1 Bacillota bacterium
GTGGTTCAGGCGGAGAGTCTCTTTGAAGAAGACTATAAGACCATCGCAGGTGTATTCCATAACCGTCTGGAAACCGGCATGCCGCTGCAGAGTGATATTACCGTTCTGTATGCACTGCAGGAAAAGAGAGTGGATGTTACTTATGCGGACCTGGAAGTGGAGTCCCTATATAATACCTATAAGTATGCAGGCCTTCCAGTAGGTCCGGTATGCTGTGTTCAGAATGCAATTTTGGATGCATGTGCAAACTATGAAAAGCACGATTATTATTTCTTCTTCGCAACCCAGGACGGCGATGTTCTTTACAGCAAAACACTGGCTGAGCATAATGCAACTGTTTCTCAGAATTTATGGTATTAAGGAGCTTACATGAATAAGACCAGACATATAACCAATCCGCAGGTAACCGATTACATGAACGGATTTTATAAGGCTGCAAGCCCTGAGCTTGATGCTCTGCGCAGACAGGCTGAAACCGACGATGTTCCGATTATCCTGAAGGAAACCGAAGATTATCTGAATACACTTCTTGCTATGGTTAAGCCAAAGCGGATTCTGGAAATCGGAACTGCAGTAGGCTATTCCGCAGCATATTTTGCAGTGAAGAGTGGTGCAGAGGTTGTGACAATTGAGAAGGGCGAGGACGTTCATCTCACCGCAAAATCCAACATCGAAGCACTTGGTCTTACAGGCCAGGTTCGTCTGTACTGCGGCGACGGTGAAGAAGAAACCATGAAGCTGCTGGAGGCAGGTGAAGAAGCTTTTGACCTGGTATTTATCGACGCAGCAAAGAGCCATTACAAGCGTTTCCTGGATGCAGCACTGAAGCTGAGTCATCCGGGCACTGTAATCGTGGCTGACAACGTTCTGTTCCAGGCTAAGACCGTATCTGATGAATACGATCCGTCAGGAAAACATAAGACAAACATCCGCAGACTGCGGGAATTTATTGAATATGTATATGACCACCCTGCACTGGAAACCAGCCTCGCTGCATGCGGCGACGGACTGACCATCAGTGTGGTAAAGGAGATTTAATACAATGAAACCAATGAAGAAAATGGAACTGCTGGCACCTGCAGGTGACCTGGAAAAACTGAAAATTGCAGTTGTTTACGGTGCTGATGCGGTATATTTCGGCGGTGAAATGTTCAGCCTCCGTGCCGGAGCAGGCAACATGACCATCGAAGAAATGAAGGAAGGTATTGAATTTGCTCATGAAAGAGGAGTAAAATGCTACCTGACCATCAATATTTTCGCTCATAACGAGGATATTCAGCCTCTGACCGAATATCTGCATAAGATTAAAGATATGTCACTGGATGCTTTTATTGTCAGCGACCCGGGAATTATCGACCTGATTCACGAAATTATTCCGGATGCAGAAATTCACCTGAGCACACAGGCAAACATGACCAACTACAGAACAGCAAACTTCTGGTACAAGATGGGCGTTAAGCGTATCGTTCTGGCACGTGAAATGACCTTCGAAGAAATTCATGAAATCCGTGATAAGATTCCGGAAGATATGGAACTGGAATCCTTTGTGCATGGTGCAATGTGTATTTCTTATTCCGGCCGCTGCCTCTTAAGCAATTTCATGATTGAACGTGATGCCAACAGAGGTGCATGCGCACATCCGTGCCGCTGGAAGTACGCTCTGGTGGAAGAACAGAGACCAGGTGAGTATTATCCCGTGGAAGAAGACAGCAGAGGAACCTATATCCTCAATTCACGTGACCTGTGCATGATTGAACACATTCCTCAGCTTGCAGAAGCAGGTATTGTGTCTGCAAAGATTGAAGGCCGTATGAAGAGTATCTTCTACGTGGCAAGTCTTGTTTCCGCATACAGAAAAGCAATTGATGCTTACTACGCGGATCCGGAAAACTACCAGTTCAATCCTGAATGGATGGCTGAAATGACCAGAGCAAGCCACAGAGAATTTACTACCGGCTTCTATTTCCATCAGCCAACCAATAAAGACCAGAACTATCAGACCAGTGCATATACCAGAGATTATTCCTTCACCGGCCTGGTGAAGTCCTACGATCCTGAAACCGGATTCGCCATCGTAGAACAGAGAAATAAGATGGTAATCGGTGATGAAATTGAAGTTCTGGGACCTGGTGTGGAATATTTCACACAGACTTTAACTGAAATGTATAATGAAGAAGGTGAGCCGATTGAATCCGCTCCGCATCCGCAGCAGATCCTGAAGATTAAGATGGACCGTCCTGTGGATACTCACTTCATGTTATGTAAGAAAAAATAAAAAGGAGAAAATTATGTCTAACGATCTTGGCAGCGTCCCCAGTCAGATAGGCGTTATCGCTGCATGTATTTTTGTTTATGGTTTATTTACTGCAATTAACACAGCTTTCGGTTCTTCCGGAAGAAATACGGAAAAGTATCAGACAGCCTGCAAGCTGATGCAGATGGTTTCTGCATGTCTTGGTGCCTTTTATTCCTCAGTTGCCTGGTGGGGACTGGCTGTGTACATGGTAGTTCTGCTCAGCATCGGACAGTTTTTCCCGCGGAAGCTGGGACTGCAGCACGATGAAAAGATTGCAGATGCAACAGAAACTTTACTGAATACCGTGGCGACTGTGGTACGTCCCGTTACATTTCTTCTCATGCTGGCTGCTAATATACTGTTGAAAGTATTCCGCCAGGAGACTCAGGTTGTGGACGGTTCCTTCTCTGAAGAAGAAGTCATGTCCATGCTTGAAGTTGGCCAGGAAAGCGGCGTTCTCAAAGAAGAAGGCCGTAAGATGATCAACAGTATCTTTGCCTTTGACGATAAGCTGGCATATGAATGTATGACACCGCGTACTGACGTTTTTATGATTGATATCGATGACCCGATTGAAGAGTACCTGGACGATCTGATGGCGCTTCGCTATTCCAGAATTCCGGTTTACCGCGATGACAGCGATAACATTATCGGTATTCTCAATGTAAAGGACTATTTCCGTCAGGCCAGGGAAGACAGCTTTGAAACTGTTGCAATTGAACCGATTCTGAGAAAGGCATATTTTGTTCCTGAAACAAAGAACATTGACTCACTCTTCTTTGAACTGCAGAAACTGAAGCAGCAGATTGCGATTCTGATTGATGAATACGGCGGTTTCAGCGGCATCGTTACCATGGAAGACATTATCGAACAGGTAATGGGTGACATTGACGACGAATACGACGAAGAAGAAGAAATCATCGATAAGGTCGATGAAAATATTTATCTGGTAGACGGTGACGTAAACCTGGATGACCTGCATGAAGAACTGTGTGTGAACCTTGAGTCTGAAACCAGTGAAACTATCGGCGGCTTTATCATCGATATGCTGGGTGAAATCCCTGACGAATCTGCTGTAGGCAGAATTGTGGCATACGAAAACTACGAACTGAAAATTATGGCAGTTCAGGACCGCCGAATTGAACGAGTAAAAATTTATATCCTGGATAAACCTGCTGAAAGCACAGATTCTGATGCGCCGGCGGGTGAATAACGAGGAGTTATATTATGAAAATCTTTATTTCTGCAGATCTGGAAGGAGTAAACGGTGTAGTTTCTCCCGGGGACATTATTCCTGGTGAACCAGGTTATGAGGCATCCAGAATTCTGATGACAGAAGAAGTCAATGCTGTGGTGGAAGGCTGTTTCCAGGGGGGAGCAACTGAAATTACAGTTTGTGATTCCCATGAAATTTCACAGAATCTGCGTTATGATCTGCTGGACGAAAGAGTAAATCTGATCAGCGGATGTACCCGTGACGGATCCATGGTCCACAGTATTGACAGTACCTATGATGGTTTGATTCTGCTGGGACATCATGCCATGTTCGGTACACAGAATGCAGTGCTGGATCATACATATGACCAGTACATGATCCGTGAGCTGAAGGTGAACGGAACTGCACTGGGCGAATTCGGCCTGAACAGTCTTGTGGCAGCTGAAAAAGGCGTTCCGGTAATTATGACGTCCGGTGATGATGCACTGGAGCGTGAGGCAAAAGCGTTTTGTTCCCAGGTGGAAGTGGCGGTTGTCAAGAAAGCCGAAGGCCGTTACTGTGCAAAATGTCTGCCGAAGGCGGATTGCCGCCGTCTGCTGACGGAAACAGCAAGAAAGGCGGTATCGTCAGCCAGTGAGCGGAATTGTTTGGAAGTACCGGATTCTCCGGTTCTCGAAATCACATTCCAGCAGACATGTATGGCCGATGGTACTATGCGCGTAAAAGATATCCGGCGCACCGGTCCTATGACCGTGGAATATACATGCAGTTCCATGGAAGAAGTGATGAATATGCGTCAGGTAATCTCTGATGCGGCCGGAGAATTCTTTGACAGAAGATTCTAAAATAATGTTCAGATGACAAAGTAAATTCGAGTTTGCCAGAGTAACTTCGAGTTATTTGTCCGTTTCGTTAAATTGAATTTATGATAATGCAAAAAA
>JAFYKS010000384.1 GCA_017537495.1 Bacillota bacterium
GCCGTGCTGCATATGCTTACCTGAACCAGTTCCCAAATGTACTGCCAATCTGGGGTGTGCAGAAGGAAGAAGAACTGGACGAATTCCTGGGATGTGCTGTAAATGTACCGTCCATGGAAGACGAAGAAGTAAAGGCGGTTATTGAAAAGGACAGAGCAGAACTTCTGGGCGGCTTCTGCCGCGGATGCGGATACTGCATGCCATGTCCTGTAGGAATTCCAATCAACAACTGTGCCAGAATGGTTCTCATGATGACCAGAGGTCCGGTTGCACCTTGGATTACGGAAGAAAAACAGGAAGAAATGGAACGTATCACCAAGTGCATCGACTGCGGTCAGTGCAAGAAGCGTTGTCCATACGAACTGGATACACCGGAACTGCTCCGTCAGAACCTGGAAGGCTACCGCAAGATTGTAGCTGAAAACACCAAATAGCATAAATACTGAATGATGAATCACCTCGTGGCATAGACTGCCATGGGGTGATTTTTTATGAAGAAAGAAGCATTCAGCGCGCTGCTGATAACAGCCATGCTGGTGGGCGGGGCGGCGGTGACGAAAAATCAGATTCTGAAAAATTTTGAAAAGAAAGAACTGCAGATTCAGACTCTTAGTGAAGCAGTCAATGCGGCTGCGGACGGAAACTGGGGACTCAGCTTTCAGGAAGAAGGAAAAACACCGGTGGGCAATGCTACCAGGGAATACCTGCAGCAGTATGATGCATGGTTTTGCGGGACGGAACAGGATGTGATGGACCGCTGTATTTACCTGACCTTCGATGCTGGATACGAAAACGGATATATGCTGGGAATCCTGGATGTTCTGAAGAAAGAGAAAGTACCTGCAGCCTTCTTTCTGGTAGGAAACTATATGGAAGAGAATCCGGATCTGGTGAAACGGATGGAGAAAGAGGGGCATCTGGTAGCCAATCATACTATGCACCATCCGGATATGTCAGCCATCGCATCCAAAACGGAATTTAAAAAGGAACTGGAACAGCTGGAGTCAGTTTACCAAACTGTCACCGGAAGTGAAATGGAGAAGTTTTACCGGCCGCCTCAGGGAAAGTACAGTGAAGAAAATCTGAAACAGGCATCAGAACTGGGATACACTACAGTATTCTGGAGTCTGGCCTATGTGGACTGGTACGAAAACCAGCAGCCTTCCAGAGAAGAGGCTCTGAACCTGCTGAACCGGCGGATTCATCCCGGAGCCATCGTTCTGCTGCACTCCACTTCAGCCACCAATGGTGAAATCCTTCAGGAGTTGATCCAGGGATGGAAAGAACAGGGGTACGTATTCCGCAGCATAACGGAACTGAATAAAGCAAAAGAAAAAGAGCCTGGCGTATAGAAGCCGGGCTCTTTTCACTGTCTGCTGACCGGTATGCCAGCCGTAAAGTATGACAGTTACCGCGGCTGCGGCCGCAGGTCAAATTCCGGATTGATGGCGTAGAAGTTTTTGCTGTCCAGATTGTCCTGCACGATGCGCAGTGCTTCCCCAAATCTCTGGAAATGGACGATTTCACGTTCGCGCAGGAAGCGGATCGGTGCGATAACATCCGGGTCATCCACCATACGGAGAATGTTGTCATAGGTGGTGCGTGCTTTCTGTTCTGCTGCCATGTCTTCCACCAGGTCGGTGATGGCGTCACCTTTGGACGCGAAACAGAGAGCGTCAAACGGGAATCCTGCCGCCGCCTGTGCGTAGACACCGCCGGTATGATCCACAAAATAGGTTTCCATCCCCGCTTCTTTGACCTGTTCAATGGTCATATTGCGGGTCAGCTGACGAACGATGGTTGCTACCATTTCCAGATGGGCCAGCTCTTCGGTTCCCACGTCCGTGAGTACACCGGCTGCTTCCCGGTAAGGCATGGAGTACCTCTGAGAAAGATATCGCAGAGAGGCTCCGATTTCGCCATCCGGACCGCCATACTGGCTTATAATAAATTTGGCCATAGCGGGATTTGGATTTTTAATGTTTACAGGGAACTGTAATTTCTTTTCATATTGCCACATAAACTAAGCCTCCGTTTCCCAGGGCCATGGTCCCTGAACCCAGGTCCATCCCTGTGCAGTGTCTGTATCGATGGCAACCAGGGGGCCGAATTGGGCTTCATAGTCAGCAACTGCTTCAGTATAGACTTTCTGGTATTGGTTAAAGAATTCAAGTGCGGCCTGGCAGGTCGGGTGTGTATCCAGAAACAGTGCGGTGTCATACAGCACAAAATCTGCTTCCTGTACTTTTCTAAGCATTTCATTTCTGTTCATCGCAGTTTCCTCCCTTCAAACGGAAGGTTCAGGTCCGGAAACAGCGTTCCGTGTATGAGTGCTTCTGACGGCGGGTAAGCTGACTTCCACTGCTGCATGGGGACATAGGCCATGGCCAGCGGCAGGCTGCCCAGAAGCCGGGTATCAAAACCTGAAACAGGAGCACAGGTCGGATTTCCGTCCGGCATCGGTGCAGGAGCAGGCGGTGCGGGGGACGGAGCTGGCGGTCTCTGCGGGGGTGAGACAGGTCGGCCGGGCATATTACCCGGCATGCAGCCGATTTGAATCGGCATGCCAATGTATGGTTCTCTGATCAAAATATTACCCCTTTCTTTTCGAAATACAATTTATAATATGTTCTGCAGAGAGAAAGAGTGCAGGTGAAGATTGGTATTGCAGGCTTCAAAAAAATTGTCTAAAATAAGAAAAAATGCTAACGTTTTTTGACATCTTAACACCCCTTTAACGGTCATCGGGTGTATAATCAGGGCAGAAATGGAGAGAACGTGCCATGAAGGAAAAATTTAAACAGAAAAAGGATTACATCAAACACGTGGAATCAAAGTCCAGAGAAGAGCTGGAGAAAAATCACCGTAAAAACTGCGGAATTGTCATGCTGGTTTTCGTTGCGGTTACCTTCGGAGCCTTTGCCTTCCATGAGATTTCTGCAGACCCATCGCTGAACATTGCCATGCTGTACGTACTGGGGCTGTTCATTGTAGCACGGTATACTGACGGCTATATCTTCGGTATGCTCTTTGCAGTGGGAAGCGTAGTCAGTGTAAACTATTTCTTCACTTATCCTTTCCAGAACCTGAACTTTACACTGGAAGGATATCAGGTAACCTTCGTCGGAATGCTGGTTATCGCCATGATTACTTCTGCTATGACCACAAACATGAAGGAACAGGCCCGGGCACTTGCAGAACAGGAAAAGCAGCTGATGGAAGCCCAGAAAGAAAAAATGAGGGCCAACCTGCTCCGTGCTGTATCTCACGACCTGCGAACGCCGCTGACTGGGATTATCGGCAGCAGTGAATCTTACCTGGAAATGGAAGATACACTGGAACCGGAAGAAAAACGTCAGCTTGTGAGTCACATAAAAGAAGATGCAAACTGGCTTCTGAGCATGGTGGAAAATCTCCTTTCCGTCACCCGTATTGACAATGAGACTGCACAGGTGACCAAATCACTGGAGGCAATCGATGAAGTTGTTGCCGCATCGGTAGTACGGTTCCGGAAACGATTCCCTGATGCCGAGGTAAAAGTATCCGTTCCGGACGATTTTATCATGATTATGATGGATGCCATGCTGATAGAGCAGGTCATCATAAATATTTTGCAGAATGCACAGTTTCATGCTCACAGCAGCCGACCGACGGAGCTGGTAGTAGAAGAAACTGAAGAAAGTGTAGTAGTTCGTATCAGAGATTTTGGCCGTGGAATCGACACGGCGAAACTGAAAACCATCTTTGATGGAGACGGTTATCAGGAAGGGGAAAACGGAAAGCAGGATTCCTACAAAGGGATGGGAATTGGACTTTCAATCTGCAGAACCATCATCCTGGCACATGGAGGCGAAATTGACGCTTACAATCATGCTGAGGGCGCTGAGTTCCGGTTCAAACTTCCGAAGGAAAAGGAGGAATAAGAGATGACACAGAAAATTTCCGTACTGATTATTGAAGACGAAAAGAGCATTTGCGATTTCGTTTCAAAAACTCTTCAGGCACACGATTATAAGACAACTGCAGTACACAGCGGAAAGGAAGGTCTGGTTCAGCTGACATCTTCACTGCCGGATATCGTTCTGCTGGATCTGGGACTGCCGGATATGGACGGTATGGATATTATCCGCAAGACCAGAGAGTGGTCAAGCATCCCGATTATCGTAATTTCTGCCAGAACCCAGGAGAAAGAAAAGGTAATGGCTCTGGACAGCGGTGCAGATGACTATATCACCAAGCCTTTCGGTACCTTTGAGCTGCTGGCCAGAATCCGGACGGCGATCCGCCACAATAACAGAATGGTGGACAGCCATGTCAATTCCAACCGTCCGTACAATGCAGGCGGACTGAAAATTGATTTTGAAAAGCGTCTGGTTTCCGTAGAAGGAAAAGAAGTACACCTGACCCGTGTAGAATATAAGATTGTATCTCTGCTAGCTCAGAATTCCGGCAAAGTTCTGACCTATGATTCCCTGATCAATCAGGTATGGGGTCCATATGCAGATGACAATAACCGGATTCTCAGAGTAAACATGGCTAACATCCGCCGCAAACTGGAAGCCAATCCGGGGGAACCAAAATACATCTTTACAGAGCTTGGAATTGGTTATAGAATGTTAGAAGACGAATCATTAGCATAACGCACAGGATAATCGAGGAGTCAGTCCGAAGGGGCTGACTCTTTTTTACAATACAGGGGAGGAACCGATATGGAATCAGACAGAAGACTGACACTGGAGGAGGCACGCCAGATTATCAATGAGCAGGACCGAATTATTGCGGAAGCTTTTGAAAAAAGAATGGCTGCAGCCAGAGAAGTGGTGAGGAACAAGATGGAACAGGGACTGCCCATTTATGTTCCGGAAAGAGAAGAGGAAATCCTGAAACGGATTACATCCGCCGTACCGGAAGAACTGTCCGGCTACGCCGCTGAAGTCTTCCGTAAACTCATGGAAGTGAGCCGTAACTATCAGAACAGCCTTCGCCGTTTCGGTCTCCTGGGGCGGACTCTTTCTCACAGTTTTTCTCCGGAGATTCACCGAATGCTGGCGGACTACAGTGAACCGTACAATTACGGCATTTTCGAAGTGGAACCGGAAAATCTGGAAGATTTCGTAAAACATGGCCAGTGGGCAGGCCTGAACGTGACTATCCCATACAAGCAGGATGTGATGGCATTCTGTGATGAGCTTTCACCGGAAGCTGAGCGGATTGGAGCTGTCAACACGCTGGTGCGCCGAAACGGCAGAATTCTGGGATATAATACGGATTACGACGGCTTCCGCACGACAGTGGAACAGTCCGGCGCCCCTGTTTCCGGTGCAAAATGTCTGGTTCTGGGTTCCGGCGGCGCATCGAAGGCTGTGGCCTGTGTACTGGAAGACCTGGGAGCTTCCGAGGTAATCGTGGTAAGCCGCGACGGAAAGACAGGCTGCGATTACCAGCAGATGAAGATGTACCATCAGGATGCGGTAATTATGGTAAATACCACGCCGGTGGGCATGTACCCGAATACAGGCGTCTCTGCAGCATATCCGGGTGCATTCTGGAAGCTGGAATATGTTTTTGATGTGGTATACAACCCGCTGCGGACCAACTTCCTCTGCCAGGCACGTAAGTCCGGTATGGAAGGCTTCGGTGGACTGAAAATGCTGGTGGGACAGGCAAAAGCCAGTGCTCAGCTGTTCCTGGGATGCGAAATTCCTGATGAAGCAGCAGAAAAGATTGAAAAGAAGCTGGCTGCTGAAAAAGAAAATATCGTTCTGATTGGTATGCCGGGATGCGGCAAATCCTCCCTCGGAAGAAAGCTGGCAGAACTGACCGGCCGCCGCTTTGTGGATGTGGACGAGCTGATTGTTCAGAGAGAATGCAGCTCCATTCCTTCCATCTTTGAAGAGGGGGGAGAAGAATTGTTCCGTCAGATTGAAATGGAAGCAGTTGATACCCTGAAGCATGAGACCGGAATGATTATCGCCTGCGGAGGCGGTGTGGTAACCCGTGAAGAAAACTACTATTCCCTGGCAGAAAATGGCCGGCTGATATTTATAAACCGGGACCTGGATGTTTTGCCGGTTGAGGGCCGTCCGCTGAGCCAGAGCAATCCTTTGGAACGGCTCTATGCACAGAGACTGCCGCTCTACCGCAGCTGGTGTGACATGGAAGTGGAAAACAACGGCAAAACCCTGTGGGAAACAGCGGAAGAAATCAGGGCATATATTTTGCCAAGTGTATAGGAATGTGGTAAAATACAGTATATATCAATAATGACGCAGGAGGATCAAGTCATGGCTGACAAGAGAGAAATTGCATTACAGAAACACAGAGAATGGCAGGGAAAGATTGAAGTTATTTCCAGAGCACCAGTTAACAATAAGGAAGAACTGTCCGTGGCATATACACCGGGCGTAGCTGAACCATGTCTGGAAATTAACAGAGACGAATCTCTGGCTTATGAATATACAAGAAAGGGCAACCTGGTTGCTGTAATTACAGATGGTACTGCAGTGCTGGGTCTGGGAGACATCGGTCCTGCAGCTGGTATGCCGGTTATGGAAGGCAAGTGTGCGCTTTTTAAGCGGTTCGCAGGCGTAGATGCTTTCCCAATCTGCGTGGATTCCAAGGATCCGAAGGTAATCGTGGATACCATTGTGAATATTTCCAAGAGCTTTGGCGGTATCAACCTGGAAGATATCAGTGCACCGAGATGTTTTGAAATTGAACGTGAACTGATTGAACGCTGTGACATTCCGGTATTCCACGATGACCAGCACGGTACTGCAATCATCGCTGCAGCAGCACTGCTCAATGCGGTGAAGGTTACCGGCCGCCAGGAACGTATGGGTAATCTGAAGATTGTTATCAACGGTGCAGGGGCTGCCGGCATTTCCATTGCAAAGATGGTAAACCAGATTGGTTTCGGCGATATCATCCTCTGTGATAAGGAAGGTGCCGTTTATGAAGGTGCGCCGTCCAATAATTCTGAACAGGAACGCATGGCAAAGGTGACTAATAAGGATAATCTCCAGGGTAAACTGGCTGACGTAATCAAAGATGCAGACATTTTCGTGGGTGTATCCAGACCGAATATGCTGACAAAGGATATGATCCGCTCCATGGCAAAGGATCCGATCGTCTTCGCCATGGCCAACCCCGTTCCCGAGATCATGCCCGATGAAGCCAAGAAGGGCGGCGCCTATATCGTCGGCACCGGCCGCTCCGACTATCCCAA
>JAFYKS010000385.1 GCA_017537495.1 Bacillota bacterium
GGAAGTACCGGGGGAATAGGGCCTGTTTTCATCCCTGCTGCCGATAATGATTTTCTGCGCGTCCATTACATCTTCGGCCTGATTGATACTGTCAATATCCTCAGTTTCTTTCAGTCCGCCTGCTTTTTCTACCACCTGAAAGAGACGTGTTCCTGCTGGAATTCTGTATACCCCCGGCTGATTCACTTCACCTCCAATATCCACATAAATATCTCCTGACAAATATTCCGTTTCAGCATCTTCCCCCTGCTCCTGAGTTTCCATTTTTTCCATGGTACCGGCATCTTCAACTGTCAGATCTTCTTCGCCCCCAAAGATCCAGAATACAATCATCGACATAATAACCACAGCCGGAAACATGATTTTTTTAATCATTTCCAGGTTATCCCTGATATAAGAAATAATTTTCTCCATAATAAAAACCCTCCTGATTGTAAATATATTACAATACAGGAAGGTTTTGTGTCAATATTTAGAACTGTAAATTCTTTACAAACTTCAGTGTTTTTCTTTCTACTTCGACATCATATCTTTCAATGTCCAGGCTGCAGAACGGAAGGAATGTAGAAATTACCAGTTCAGGACTCAGGTTGGATGTGCTTCCGCAGTCGAGATGCAGGTTCAGCATCAGTGCCTTGCGGCCTTCCACATCAGTTACAACCATACCCTGCATACCGCGAATCATCTTTCGGATGTCCACAGGAGCCAGCTTTTTGGTCTTCTTCTGACGCTTCATCGCTGTGATTTCAGTCTGAGCCAGGTAGGCAGAGATTTTGCCGGACAGAACATCGTTGTTCCATTCAGACGCAGCAGATTCAGGCAGAGGCGCCCATACTACGTATTCTGCACTGTCCGCTTCACCAGCCAGAGACTTGATGTTGCTTTCAAAACGTACGCAGGAAACCGGTTCCAGACCTTCCGGCAGAACGTCCTTCATCTTCTGCAGAATGTCAGCAGGATCATGGTTTTCCAGGGTTTCAAATTCGATCAGCTCGCACTTGCTGCTGTAACCCAGAGACAGAGGCTGTGCAAAGCCCATCTTCGGATGTGGGTTAAAGCCCTGGGAATACTGGAGTGCCAGACCGGTCTTTTTAAAGGAACGCTTGAAAATACGCAGCAGATCCAGGTGGGAAGTGTATTTTACATAACCATCTTTATAAAATTTCAGTACATATCTGTTCATTATAAGGTGCCCTCCATTTCACACTTCACATAACGGTTAATGCCGCAGCCTACGCAGCCGTGACGGCAGTCATGTGTAGTGGTTTCATTATAAGCACGCTCAGCTTCCAGCTTGAGGAACTTCTTGGAAACGCCGCTGTCGATGATGTCCCAAGGCAGAACTTCATCGAATTCACGCTTTCTTTCTGTATAGAAGCTGCGGTCGATTCCGCTGTCTGCGAATGCCTTTTCCCATCCTTCCGGCTTGAAGTGTTCGGTCCAGCTGTCCAGCTTGCAGCCGTTTCTGAATGCTGCCAGAAGCAGCTCGCTGCAGCGTCTGTCGCCTCTTGCAAATACAGCTTCGAAGGAGCTGGTCGCATTGTCATGGTAGTTGAAGGTTACATGCTTCATACGCAGCTTATCAGTCAGGTAATTATGCTTTCTCGCGAATTCTTCCGCTGTATTCTGGCTTTCCCACTGGAATGGTGTATTTGCCTTCGGTACGAAGTTGGAAACGCTGACAGTAACATTGAAACGTCCGCCCTTGCGTCCGTTGATCTTGTAATTCAGATCCACAATATTTCTTGCGATTTCTGCAATACCATCCAGGTCTTCATCTGTTTCGGTCGGCAGACCGATCATGAAGTACAGCTTGATATTGGTCCATCCCAGTTCAAGTGCCTGTTCGATGGACTTGTAGATATCAGCTTCTGTAACACCCTTATTAATAACGTCTCTCAGACGCTGTGTACCAGCTTCCGGTGCATAAGTCAGACCGGACTTGCGGTATTCCTGAATCTTGTTCAGTACATCGAAAGCGAACTTATCGATACGTAAGGAAGGCAGAGACAGGGATACGTTTTCTCTCTTGCATGCTGGAATCAGTTCATTGCACAGCTCTTCGAACTGGGAATAGTCACTGGTAGACAGAGACAGCAGAGAAAGCTCGTCGTTGCCTGTGTTATGCAGGTTGTCCATTGCCAGCTGCATAATCTTTTCACGGGAACGTTCTCTTACAGGACGGTAAATCATACCTGCCTGACAGAAACGGCACCCACGTGTGCAGCCACGGAAGGTTTCGATAACAGAACGGTCATGAACCGCTTCTACAAACGGAACAATCGGATTGGTCGGGAATGGCAGTTCCTCAATATTTCCAATGATTGCACGGCGTACAGGCATCGGTGCCCAGTCATGAAGTTTACATAATTCTTTTATAGTTCCATCTTCATTATAAGTTACATCATACAGAGACGGAATGTATACGCCATCCATCTTGCAGGCTTCACGGTAGAATTCCTCACGGCTCATTCCCTTCTTCTTGCATTCGCCGTAAAGTTCCACAACAGCCGGCAGAACCACTTCACCATCACCGATAAAGAACATATCGATAAAGTCAGCCAGCGGTTCCGGATTCAGTGCACAAGGACCGCCTGCAACTACCAGTGGATATTCCTTATCGGAAGCTGCACGGTCAGCTGCTCTCAGTGGCAGCTGTGCCAGATCCATCATGTTCAGAACGGTGGTATAGGACATTTCATACTGCAGAGTGAAACCTACGAAATCCATTTCTCCCAGCGGAGTCTTGGTTTCCAGCGTCATCAGCGGCATATTTTCTTCACGCATCAGCGCTTCCATATCCACACCCGGTGCAAAAACGCGTTCGCAGTAAATCTTTTCTCTGTCGTTCAGTGTCTTATACAGGATCTGCATACCCAGGTAAGACATGCCGATTTCATATAAATCCGGGAAGCAGAATGCAAAACGTGCATCCACATCTGCAGGATTCTTTTTCACGGAATTAATTTCTCCGCCAATATAGCGGCCCGGTTTTTCAACCCGCTTCAGCAGCTGGTTTAACTTTTCAGTGTAATTCATTCTATTTTTCTCCTGTTTGAAATAAAGCATCCATAGTGACGCCAATAATATCTTCGATCTGGTTCAGCAGATGACGCATCTCTTCTCTCCGCTCCGTCAGGTGCTCGATGATGCCCGGACGGTCCGGAGCCTTGTCCATAATATACTGGAACCGCTCATCCACGCCTACATAATCATGTTCCTTCACCAGCCTGTCGCCAAGGCAGACCATATCGGTTTCGCAGAGGCAATCGATACAGTTAAAATTGTAAAACATGTGATTTCGAACGATTTCGGCTTCCGACTCGTATCCCAGTCCCTGCAAAATATCTGCACCCACGTTCCAGTGCTCATCACTGGTTCTGGCCACATCATGGGCAAGTCCTGCCCCTCTGACCAGATCCACATCCAGATGATAACCGTGAAGGTTCAGATGCTCTGCGATGCCGCAGGCTACTCTCGTCACTTCTTTGCAGTGTGCAATGACATGTTCCGGTGTCTGGTATTCTTCATAAAGCCGTTCCACTTCCTTTTGGGAAATTCTGTGAACCATACCTTCGTTTCCTTTATACATAAAAGTTCCGGCTGCCAGAAGTCACTTTAAAATGACAAACGCACGCCGGCACTGTTATTTTACCACATATCACGCAAAATTTCCACTTTTATCTTCCAGCGCATAATAGAAATCAGCATCCTGCGTGCTGTCATAAGTTCCAATCAGATCCCCCTTCGTCACGCGCTCACCGGACACGACACGAATATTGGAAAGATGTCCGTAGGTGGAGATTTTGCCGGGGTGTTCTATCATTACATATAGGCCCAGACTGCTGCTGACCCCTGACTTGACCACCTTGCCGCCGGCACTTGCATACACATTTTTTATAACCTCATCACTGTTCTCATCCATTGGAGTTCCGTAGGTTCCAAGCTCACTTGCCGCCATCAAAGTATCTCCAATCAATCCCGGTGCCATCACCATTGCTTCTTCTGCAGTTTCACCAAGTTCCAGCAGTTCGGCCAGTGTATAGTTTTCGTTTACAGCTTCCGCTATACGGCTCAGGAAATCTCCCAGCTTACCTTCTTTTGCATGAATTCCGCTCTGCACCACTGCAAAAATCAGCAGGCAGGCCGCGGTCTGCACAATCAAAATTTTTCTTGTCATGGGTTCACCTCCAGTATTCTATTTTATGTACCGCAGGTTCTTACATGACAAAAAAACAGGACACAGCGCATGCTGCATCCTGCATTTGTTTCGTATAAGGTATTAGAATTCGTCCCAGTATTCCAGTTCGTAATTCTTGATACGGATGATGTCGCCTTCTTCCAGACCCATTTCCTTCATCTGTTCGATTGCACCGTTCTTTTCGATATACTTGTACAGATATCTCAGAGAACCCATATCGTTGAAGTTTGTAGAGTTGAAGATCTTGGTCAGCTGCTTGCCTTCCAGTACGAATACGCCATCTTCTTCGTCGTAATCCACGTAGATTTCTCTGTAATCCGGATCCAGAGCGTTGTCTGCTTCGAAGTCGAACATTTCCAGTTCTTCCTCTTCTTCCACCGGATTTTCTTCTACACGCTTCAGTTCCAGCAGTGCTGCGTTCAGAACTTCAGTTACACCCAGATCCAGCGGTGCGGACATTGGGAATACCTTGTAACCCTTGCTTTCCACGTATTCCTTGAATTCGATGTACATCGGATCTTCTTCGTCGATCTGGTCAATCTTGTTCGCTGCTACGATCTGCGGCTTCTTCATGATTCTAGGGCTGTATGCTTCCAGCTCCCTGTTGATCTTATCGAAGTCTTCCTTCGGATCACAGCCTTCACAGCCGGATACGTCAACAACATGAATCAGAACCTTGGTACGTTCGATGTGCTTCAGGAACTTGAAGCCCAGGCCCAGACCTTCGCTGGCACCTTCGATGATACCTGCGATGTCAGCCATAACAAAGCTTGTGTCATGGAGCTGTACCACGCCCAGGTTCGGGTCGATGGTTGTGAAGTGGTAGTTTGCAATCTTAGGCTGTGCGCTGGTCGCAACGGACAGCAGAGAAGACTTACCTACGTTCGGGAAACCAACCAGACCAACGTCTGCGATCAGCTTCATTTCCAGAATAACAGTACGTTCCTTGCAAGCTCCGCCCGCTTCCGCAAAGTTTGGAGCCTGACGCACGGAGTTCTTAAAGTGAACGTTACCGCGGCCGCCTCTTCCGCCCTTCGCAGCTACGAAAGAATCACCATCTTCAACCAGGTCCTTCATCAGATGACCGGTTTCTTCGTCGATTACCATGGTACCTACAGGAACCTTGATAACCAGGTTTTCGCCGGACTTACCAAAACGCTTCTTCTTCATACCGTTCTGGCCGTCTTCCGCTTCGTATTTTCTCTTGAACTTAAAGTCCATCAGGGTTCTCAGGTTTCTGTCAGCCTGGAAAATAACGTCTCCGCCTCTTCCGCCGTCACCGCCATCAGGACCGCCTTCCGGTACGAAAGGTTCACGACGGAATGTTACAGCACCATCGCCGCCCTTACCGGACTTAATAAAAATTTTGGCTCTATCTACAAACATTTTCAGAACCTCCTGTATATACACGGTTCCCGATGTACGGCTGAAACCATACCGGGTACCAAAATAACTGCTCGTACAAAAAGACCCTGTGAACATACGTCTACAGGGTCTAATCACTCTAATTAAGCTTCCTTAGGATAAACGGAAACCTGCTTTCTGGTCTTGTCTTTTCTTTCGAACTTAACAGCGCCATCGATCATAGCGAATAAAGTATCATCGCCACCGATACCAACGTTGTTACCAGGGTGAAGCTTGGTTCCTCTCTGTCTAACCAGAATGCTGCCTGCGGTAACGAACTGACCGTCGCCAGCCTTCAGTCCAAGACGCTTGGACTCGGAATCACGACCGTTCTTAGAGCTACCTACACCTTTCTTACTTGCCATAGTGTTACCTCCTAACTATTCAGTGAATTATAATGCTGCTTCGATTGCTTCGATGATAACTGCCTTAGTAGCCTTTTCATCGATTTCAATGTTATTTTCCTTTGCGAAAGCAATCAGTTCGTCCTTCTTCATGGAAGCGGAAACCTTCTTACCTTCTGCAACTTCAGCTTCCTTCTTAGGAGCTGCACCACCTAAAGCTTCGATCTTAACCATTGTGTATGGCTGTCTGTGACCCTGCTTCTCTCTGTAGTCCTTCTTAGCCTTATACTTGAAGATGATAACCTTTTCACCCTTGCCGTGTTCTACAACGGTACCGGTTACAACTTCGTTCAGGTAAGGAGCACCCACCTTAACTTCGCCTTCAGCGCTGATCAGTAAAGTGTTGAAAGTTACTGCTTCGCCAACTTCAGCCTTGATTTTTTCTACAGTGATGACATCGCCTTCCTGTACTCTGTACTGCTTGCCACCAGCTTCGATTACTGCGTACATTATTTTTTATCCTCCTCTATCCGGTCTCGCCATCAGGGGTGGTAATCCCTATTGATTACACTTCAAAAACCCGTTCAGTGCGGCTCAACACTCAAATGATACCATTTTACTACCCAAATGTCAAGCAAAAAATCAGTATCTTTCAATATTTTTTTCTGCATTTTTCGATAAAAACAGCGGGCTGCGGCCCGCTGTTAAATTACTTTAATTGTTAGGTATTCTGCGGCAGAAAGCTATTCCACAATCACACCGTCATCATCTACCAGCATATCCATAATGGCATTGAAGTCATCTTCCGGAATATCCGGTTCTTCTTCCGGCACATAGTCTTCATCCTTCTGTGCCAGCAGGTCCAGCAGCATGGCCTCAATCTTTTCCATAACTGCTTTATTCTGTTCCAGCCATGCCTTTACGTTTTCACGGCCCTGACCGATTCTTTCACCTTCAAAGCTGTACCAGGATCCAGCCTTCTGAATGATCTTGGAATCCACTGCAGTATCCAGAAGGTCACCGGCACGGGAAATGCCCTGACCATACATGATATCAAATTCAGCCTGCTTAAACGGAGGTGCCACCTTGTTCTTTACAACCTTAACTCTGGTACGGTTACCTACCACATTATCGCCAACCTTAATGCTTTCAATTCTTCTTACATCCATACGCATGGAGGAATAGAATTTCAGAGCACGGCCGCCGGTGGTAACTTCCGGATTACCGAACATGATACCAACCTTTTCACGGAGCTGGTTGATAAAAATAATGCATGTATTGGATTTATTTACAGTACCGGTCAGCTTACGCAGAGCCTGAGACATCAGACGTGCCTGCAGACCAACGTGAGAGTCACCCATCTCACCCTGAATTTCAGCCTTTGGAACCAGTGCTGCTACAGAGTCGATAACGATAATATCCAGTGCACCGCTTCGTGCCAGCATATCACAGATTTCCAGAGCCTGTTCACCTGTATCCGGCTGAGAAACCAGAAGTTCTCCTACGTTTACCCCCAGGTTCTTCGGATATACAGGGTCCAGTGCATGTTCAGCATCGATAAATGCTGCCTTACCGCCCGCACGCTGTGCTTCAGCAATCACATGTAAGGTCAGTGTGGTCTTACCGGAAGATTCAGGACCATAGATTTCTACGATTCTTCCCTTCGGAACACCGCCGATACCAGTAGCCAGGTCCAGGCTGATGGATCCGGTAGAAATTGCTTCCACGTTCATCTGTGCACCTGCATCACCCAGCTTCATGATAGCACCCTTGCCAAACTGTTTCTGGATCTGCGCCATTGCGGCCTCAAGGGCCTTATCCTTTTCACTCTTTACTTCTTTATTTACACTCATGATAATCCTCCAAACTCAAACGAACATCTGTTCTTAAAATTATAATACCCTATTTTCGCCATTCGGTCAAGGACTTTTTCATCCAAAACACTGTAAATATCTTACAATAAAGGATGTTTGAAGTCAAGATGTTCCGGCTTCGGTATTTAGCTTTATGGATAATTTATCATAGTATGTGTCCAATAAACTTCCCAGTTATCTATACTTACCCATTGACAAATGAAAAATTAAATGCAAGTTTTTCTCCACTTTTACTTTTGCAAACTGGCATTTACTTTTGCAGAATGTATAATTTATGTAATTCCTGTTCTGCCAGGAAAGAAGGAATTATGACTAAACAACTATCTTTATCCGAACGCATTGTCATTGAAAGAATGATTTCTTCTGACTTCACTTTCGCAACAATAGCACGCCATCTCCACCGTTCACCATCAACCATATCAAGAGAAGTACGCAATCATCGTGGCTTTGTTGAAAAGTTTACTCCTCCAGGAAAGAATGATTGCGTAAAAAGACATTCCTGTTTACGTAACAACATCTGCGATGACGTTCCTGTACATGGCTGCTACTTTTACAGATGTAAAAAATGTCCTGACCGCAGCTGTTTCAAAATCTGTACTGCATATGTATCTGAACGCTGTCCTAAGCTGGACAAGCCGCCGTATGTCTGCACTCACTGTGAAAAGCGTAAGGACTGCAAGCATATCCATGCCTATTACACAGCTCACAGAGCTCATGCAGAGTACACAAAACAGCTTTCTTCTGCACGTTCTGGTATACGTAAAACCAGAGAGGAACTCGAACAAATTGAAAGAATTATCGAACCACTTATTAAGCGTGGACAATCTCCTGCACACATCTGTGCAACACATGGGTCAGAACTTGGCATTTCAGAGTGCACACTGTATAACTACATCGATTCATGTGCATTTAAAGTCAGGAACATTGATCTTCCTAAAAAAGTCGCATACCGCAGACGGCGTAAAAAGAAGGTCCTTACCCGCTTTGAATACAAATGCCGCATGGGGCGCACTTATGAGGATTTCAAGAGTTATATCAAGGAAAATCCTAATCTGCCCATCGTTGAAATGGATACAGTAAAAGGTTCTCGTACCAAAGATAAAGTACTTCTGACCATGATTTTCAGGAAAAGCAGCTTTATGCTCATTTTTCTCATGCCGGATGGTACGCAGGAAAGCGTAATCAGTGTCTTCGATACACTTACAGCTCTTCTCGGAGAGGAGCTGTTCCAGCGGCTGTTTTCAGTAATCCTTACTGACAATGGTGTTGAATTCAAGGATGTAGACTCATTAGAATATTCCCCCAAAGGACTTCCAAGAGCAAGACTGTTCTACTGTGATCCGCAGGCTTCCTGGCAGAAACCACAAGTAGAAAACAATCATAAACTGATTCGGAGAATTCTTCCTAGAGGCCGTCGCTTTGATGCACTCAGATCATCTGATGTATTTTTAATCACAAACCATATTAACAGCGTCATCCGTGATAATCTCATGAGTAAAAGTCCATTCGAGCTGATGGTCTCCGAAGACGAGAAAAAACTGTTGTCTTTACTGCAACTTCAACCAATTCCACCCGACGAAGTTGTACTGAAGCCGACACTGATTAAACACTAACCACGAATCAAATTGGCAGACAGGAATCGATATTCCCGATTCAGGCGGTATTGCATTTAGTTTTGCAGCTAAAAACCTTACCGTCTGTTTGCCATGCTTCAATAACATAAAAACAACAGTTTTTACAATCATTATACACGCCGCAAACCCTACTTAAAAGCTAAATTTATGGTTTACACGGCGAAGCTATATTTTTCACCTTGCATTTACTATTTCACTTTGCGA
>JAFYKS010000386.1 GCA_017537495.1 Bacillota bacterium
CCGAAGAAATCCATTTAGGATGTCCCACCCAGAACAGTTTGAAGAGAATTCCTGCAGCAGCCAGTCCCCAGACAGCCGCCATGAGCATTCCGCCTCCATGTCCCCAGAGATAAATCACACAGACCGGTGTGTAAGTTCCGGCAATCAGCACGAAAATCATCATGTGGTCCAGCTTTTTCAGCAGTCGGCTCCCACGTTCTGTCAGTGCAAAGGTATGGTAAGCCGTACTGGCTGCATAAAGCAGAATCATGCTGACCATAAAGGCAGCCAGACTGGTCAGTGCACCAGTACCCGCCTCATGTCCTTCCGCATGGAGAAGCAGCGGTGCGGTAAACAATATGGCTGCCGCCATGGCTATAAAGTGCGTCAGTGCACTTCCCGGATCCTTTACCTGCCATTGTCTTTTCATTACATAATACCCCTTTCAGCAATCGGTTTTTCAATAACCGTTCTTGCGATATTATATACCGTTTCACAGAACCCGTCAAGAGTTTTTAAATAACCGATGTGGCGTCCATCATTGACCTTTCACAGGATTTGGATTATAATATTTTACAGAATCAAAAGGAAGGTACATACAATGAAACAAAATTTAAATGCAGAAATCACCCGGTCCATTCAGGACTTCCGGTTCCCGAAATACCATGAAATTCCGGATGTGGGTCTGTTTCTGGAACAGGTAGCCAAATACATCTCCAGCTTCCTCGAACCGCTGGGAGACATTACAGTTACCGGCTCCATGATCAGCAACTACGTGAAGAAGGACCTGGTGGACAACCCGATTAAAAAGCAGTATTACCGCGACCAGATTGCCTACCTCATATTCATCTCCATGGCCAAGAGTGTACTCAGTCTGGAAGATATCCAGCTTTTCATCGAAATCCAGAAGAAGACCTATGATGCAAAAACAGCCTACGAATACTTCTGCAGAGAGTTCGAAAAGGCAATCCTTTCTCAGGCAGGTCTCTGCGAACCGCTGGCACCGCTGGAAGAAGGCGCACCGGATGAAAAAATCATGCTGCGGAACACCAGCATCACCCTGGCGCACAAGATTTATCTGGATAAATATTTTGCTAAGCTGCACGAAAAAAACTAGTCATTTGAAGGCTTCCGGCCTTATTTCATTGACAGGTTTTATAAAATAGTGTAAGATAGTTTTGAAAACTACATGATAAGGAGATATATATCGTGAAAAAATTACAGGAATTAAAGCTGCGTTTTGAAGCGCCAAGACATAGAGACCTGCGTGAACTGATCCGCTATGCTGCAAGCCAGTATGGTCAGGACACCGCGTTCATCATTAAGCATAAGAAG
Source organism: Bacillota bacterium (assembly GCA_017537495.1). Classification (GTDB taxonomy): domain Bacteria; phylum Bacillota; class Clostridia; order Peptostreptococcales; family Anaerovoracaceae; genus RGIG7179. The sequence goes on from JAFYKS010000386.1 coordinate 1,315, forward strand.
GGTAAGGAAGTGTCCTATGAACACATTTCCTTCCAGGAATTCTGGAACCATACTACACAGCTGGGTACCGCTCTGCTGAAGAGAGGTATGAAGGGCAAGAGAATTGCAACTGTCAGCAAGAACCGTATCGAATGGATGGAATCTCACTTCACCGTTCTGGGCGGTCTGGGATACTCCGTTCCGCTGGATAAGGCTCTGCCTTACGAAGAACTGGAAAGCTCTCTGGTAAGAAGCTACACCGACGTTCTGGTATTCGAAGCTGCACAGGTTGCTGACATCGAAAGACTGAAGGCGGAAGGCAAGACTCAGATTCAGGAATACATCTGTATGGAAGAGCTGGAAGGCTACGTAAGCATCCCTCAGCTCCGTGAGGAAGGTAAGAAGCTGCTGGAAGAAGGTTTTGATGAATATCTGAATCTGGAAATCGATCCATTCGAAAACCAGATTATCCTGTTCACCTCCGGCACCACTTCCCTGTCCAAGGCAGTTCTGCTGTCCCACCATAATATCGTGGAAAACGTATTTGCAATGCAGCAGACTGAAGATATCAAGCACGGCGACGTAAACATGGCATTCCTGCCATACCACCACACATTTGGTTTCGTAGGCCAGACCCTGATGCTGGCATGCGGTGTAACCACCGCATACTGCGACGGTCTGAAGTACCTGCAGAAGAACATTGTGGAATACAAAGTTTCCGTATTCTTCTGTGTACCTCTGCTGATTGAATCCATCTACAAGAAGATTATGACTACCGTAAAGAAGGAAGGTAAGGAAAATACCCTGAAGTTCGGTATTGCCCTCTCCCAGTTCCTGCTGAAGTTCGGTATCGATATCCGCCGCAAGGTATTCAAGTCCATTCTGGATCAGCTGGGCGGCAACCTGCGTTTCGTAATCAGCGGTGCTGCTGCCATTGACCCTGAAGCGGTAAGAGGTTTTGACAACCTGGGTATCAAGGCAGTACAGGGTTACGGCATGACCGAAGCATCCCCTGTAATCACTGCCGAAAACCACTTCGAATATGAATACGGTTCCTGCGGCCGTGCAATGCCTGGCGTAGAAGTTGTCATCGATAATCCTGACGAAAACGGCGTAGGTGAAGTTATCTGCCGCGGTCCGAACGTAATGGCAGGTTACTACGAAAACGAAGAAGATACTGCCAAGACTCTGATTGACGGCTGGCTGCACACCGGTGACCTGGGTTACATCAGTGAAAAGGGCTTCCTGTTCCTCTGCGGACGTAAGAAGAACGTTATCGTTCTGAAGAACGGTAAGAACGTTTTCCCTGAAGAAATCGAAGTGCTGATCAGCAACCTGCCTTATGTTACCGAAAACTTCGTCTTCGGCAAGCCTCGCCGTGAAGACGATGAAAAAGACCTGGCTCTGTGGGCAAAGATTGTTTACGATCCTGCATACATGAAGGAACACTACGGTGCTTCCACTCCGGAAGAAGCAGAAGCTGTAATCAAAAAGGATATCGATGCGATCAATGCAACCATGCCGGCTTACAAGCAGGTATACAAGCTGGTAGTAACTGACCACGAAATGATTAAGACTACCACCGGTAAGGTTAAGAGATACGAAGAAACCAAGAACCTGTAATTCTCATTACAAAATCAAAATCATACCCATAAACACCTAAAAAAAGAAGGAACCACGCGTACACGGTTCCTTCTTTTTATTATTTGTATTACTGTCTTGCCATCTTAAATTCCAGTTTCCAGTCTTCCCCGCCGCAGCTGCGGATGATTGGTTTCAGAAGGTTTCTCAGTTGCACTTCCGCTTCCTCCTGCGCTGCACTCAAAATCCCTTTTTCCCGTGCTTTCGCCTCCACCTTACGTTCCTGATCTGCGAAAAATGCAGAAAAAAACAGCCCGCAGGACTTGCCTGCGGGCTGTTCGGGTCGAATTGCAAATATTCTGCGAAACGTGATTTACTTTTCTTCTTCAGCCTTGTGAGCGTCGATAATCTTCTGAGCCAGGTGAGCAGGAACTTCTTCGTATCTTTCGAACTTCAGAGTGAATACACCTCTGCCCTGAGTCATAGCTCTCAGGTCGATTGCATACTTGAACAGTTCAGCCTGTGGAGCTTCAGCCAGCAGCTTCTGACCGCCGTCATTGGTAGGTTCCATACCCAGGATCTTACCTCTTCTCTTGTTCATGTCGCCCATTACGTCGCCCATGTAGTCGTCAGGAATTACAATTTCCATTCTCATGATTGGTTCCAGCAGGCAAGGCTTCGCTTCTACGATACCCTTCTTGAATGCCAGGGATGCAGCGATCTTGAAGGAAACTTCGTTGGAGTCTACATCATGGTAAGAACCATCGTACAGAACTGCCTTAACGCCTGTAACCTTACATCCGGTCAGAGGGCCCTTAGCCATACATTCCAGCAGACCCTTTTCTACTGCAGGAACATAGTTCTTAGGAACGGAACCGCCGAACAGTTCTTCGGAGAATTCGAATTCCTGTGCAGATGGGGAGAATCTGATATGTACATCACCGTACTGACCAGCACCACCGGACTGCTTCTTGTGCTTACCCTGTACATCGGAG
>JAFYKS010000387.1 GCA_017537495.1 Bacillota bacterium
AACCACGATACTTTCCTCCAAAATATGTCTAATCATACCTCTGATATTATCAGTAATCTCATTATAAATATGATTTTATTTTTTGTCAATGGACTTCCGGCTTTTCATCGGGCATAAGTTCTGTTATAATAAGTGTAATTTAAAGACAGGAGTACCGTCATGAAAACAGAAACCAGCCTGAAGGAAACCATATATAATGCCATTCTTGAAGATATCATCGCCCTGGAATACCGTCCCGGCCAGATTCTCAATGAAAAGACACTGATTGAAAAGTACAACTGCAGCAAGTCTCCAGTGAGAGAAGCTTTGCTGGCGCTCTGCGCAGATAACGTGCTTCGAAATATCCCCCGTTACGGCTACGAAGTTGTCCGCCTGACCATGGAAGACATCCACGAAATGATTCAGTTCCGTTACATACTGGAAAGCAGCATGCTTCAGCTCCGGATTGGCCGCTTCACACCAGCTCAGATTGAACGTCTGGAGGCTATCGACAAGCGTTGCACAGAAAGTGCAGGCAACCTGATGCAGCACTGGGAGCTGAACACCCAGTTCCATCTGAAGCTGATCGGATACTGCGGCAACAGCTTCGCTGTGGAAGAACTGGACCGCTGCATGAACCGTCTGAAACGAGCCTATGCCCAGTGTCACTGGGGCAAAGAAGAAGAGCCGGTGGATCACATGGATACCAGAAACCATGCCCAGCTGCTGGACTGTCTCAGAGAAAAAGATGTGGAAAAGGTCCTGCAGGCCCTGCGTGACGACCTGAACGACTTCGGCGGACTGGACCGGATTTTTGTAGAATAATTTGTAGAATAAAACATAAACAAATACCCTCCGGAATAAATTTCCCGGAGGGCTTCTTTTTTCTCTATGCCTGCTGTGTCGGTGCTCCGCCCTTCAGCATGGTTTCTTCTAAAAACTTACGGATTATCTCTTTGACAGCCGGATCATCCAGGTCAACTAAGGTATCATATCCATCTGCATCCTGAACCACACGGGAAGCCATAATGTCCTTCTTACCGGGTTTTCCCGGAATTGCATAAATTGCATATTCATCTTCGCCTATATCCAGTACAGTCAGCATTTCTGCCTCCACGACTTCGCCTGTTTCAAGCTCCACAGGGAAACGCTGCGGTTCTCCCTCAGTTTCCCACTCTGCTTCCAGTTCTGAAATAAGTTTTGAAATCAATTCCTTCTTCATTATAATTTACCTCCCTATATATGAAATCTCCGGTACAGTTCTCTACGCGCTCTCCGGTCTCCGATAATTAAGGTTCCCAGGAAGATTGCTGCAGAAAGTACCAGCGGTGTAAATGCCAGATAATGATTCCGTTCCAATCCTGCAATAAACAGACCTGCAGGAATCAGACTGCACAAAATCATAAAAATCTGCCACATCATGTAGCTCTGCCAGTTTCTCCGGTTAAAGTACATGAGAAACAGAATTACAATATCTACAATGACAATGCCTGCCGGCAGCACATAATCCACCGACCAGCCGCGGTAACCGATTGCCATATCCATGGCTACCGACGCCAGGACGGCCAGAATCGTCAGGGTTATGATTTTGCTCCGGTA
>JAFYKS010000388.1 GCA_017537495.1 Bacillota bacterium
ACCTTCGCCGGTTATCTGAATCTGTCAATTTACCTGCTGAACCGCTGAAAGGTATCCTGCTAAAAGAAACTCTCCACCACATAAAGCAGGTTCTGCTCCGAATCCCAGAAGAATATGATTTCATCAGTGCCGTCTTTGATTCTGTTCCAGGAACCGCACCGCTCATAAACCGGCCGTTCCTCTGCCGGAACGTCTATTTCGTCAAGCCAGGCTTCTGCCGCCTTACTTACGGTTTCATAATGCCTGGTCTCGTGTTCATTCGCAGACCAGGCGAACATCAGGTCGATGTAATCCTCATGCTCATACTCAAACACATGATACCTCAGTCCATCGCCGGTAAAACTCGGTCCGGTGTCTTTTGCATAGACCTCCTGCATCTTCGCCTGCCAGGGCAGCGAAATTCCCCAGTTGGCTTCTATCGCCGCGGCATATGATGGTACCCATCCGGCAACAATCACAAGCCCCACTGTCAGAATTACAGCTGCCGCGAGCAGCCATTTCTTCCATTTCATCTCAAATCCCCCCGAACGCTACACTTCCTTAATCTCAGCCTTCTGTGAGCTTTCCCGAACGCTTTCGATGCCGTTTAAGCAGGACTCTCTGCTCTTATATCCTTCAGACGCAGCGATAACCTGATTATTAGCCGCCTTCAGCTGGAAACGGTATTCCCCGGCAGCATCCTTGTATACTTCGAAGGTACCCGGCTTTCTGCTCGGTACCTCCTCTTCCTCATTTGCTACTGCCCGCAGCTTCTTATACAGAACAGCGAAAAATGTGCTTACTTTTTCAGCACTTTCTTCGGTAAATTCCAGTTCTGCTTCTTCCATCATTGCAGCAGTGATTTCAACTGCCCCTTCAAATGCTTCTTCATGAAATGCCATAATCTTTACCTCCTGCTATAAATAATACGCCGTTTCATTAATCTCTTTCAGTTTATGAATCAGTTCCAGATTCTCTTCATCGGTGAAACTTGCCTCAAGCACTTCCCAGTCTGTCTCCGCTGTTACGCCTCGCTTCTTCATTTCCACAGCGGCGTATGGCCAGAAATCATAAGTATCATCCTGGAACTTTTCTTTGAAAGCATCACTGCTCATGCCAAACAAGCCGTCCCCATAACAAAATTCCTTGCCATTGTCCATAACCAGAGTGATAAGAACCTCGCCGCCTTTTTCTTTCAGCGTATAATGATCAACATCCGCCCAGCTGTAATGCATACCCCGGCGGACCAGATATTTTGATACGCCTTCTTCATCAATCTGCTCCACACACATCCCCGCCGTGAAGTGTGCTGTCAGAAGAAGAGTCAGAAAAACAGCTGTGACACCGATAAGCTGACTTTGCACAGAACCATCGGACACGGTATTTCCCAGCAGATTCTTCACAAGCCATGCCATCACCGCAAAGAAGCACAGAGCCGGCACAGCGACACAGACCAGCCAAAGCGTATTTTCTACGGCATATGCAGCATCTGCACCGAACATTCGGTCATACAGACCGAAAATCATCAACGTACCGCCTAAGAGCGCTGCCAGATAAATCACGATGCAGACGATCGCGGTAATCAATCCTTTTCCTTTCGGTTCCTGTTTCATTGTAGTGCCTCCTTATCTGCTTCAGCTGACTAGTCCATAAACAGCAGCTTACCGTCCTGATTGTAAATCGCAGCACCAGAACCACGCCAGTTCATATCGTCATCAATCATCTGACCGTCCTTATCGCTTTGCCAGCGCTCCGCAATGCATCTGTAAACCAGTCCATATTGGTCAACAACCTCTGCCACAAGCTCAAAACGTGAACCGAACGGCAATTCATATTTTTCCTTGCATTCAGCTGTATACATTCCGTATTCATCTGCCGAAATCTCAGTTCTTCCCTGAACTTCCCCATCCAGAATTTCAAGCAGATGAACAGACTTGATTTCAGCCATGTCACCCTTGCTGTCAATGTTAATCTGAATGGTTCCATCACAC
>JAFYKS010000389.1 GCA_017537495.1 Bacillota bacterium
CACCAGTCCCACTACGAAGGCAGTCTCCAGACCTCTGCACCAGTACACATTCCGGTCTGCGGGCACGGCTTTCAGCAGCTGGCGGTAAAGTTTCCACAGGGAAAACAGACTCCATGAAGCCAACAGAACCATCCCTGCAATCCATACCCAGGTTCCGATGAACTGATAGATCTGCAGCGGGTTGGCACTGTCCCCCGGATTCGGTGTAAACGCCGGCGCCGACAGAACCCCATTGACCACATTATCTATGACTGCTGAACCGCTGTCAATGGCCGGCTCAGCCTGCATGGCGATGTTTTGCGGGATAGGCTGGGATTTTACCGGCATCAGACTCAGCACGCTCTCGAAGGTCACCGGACAAAGAAGACGGAACACCGGCACCGCCCAAAGCAGACAGGCAATCCATCGCGCTGTTTTCGTCAGATATGGCCGCGCCAGGAGTAAAACCAGTATCGCCCAGCTTGCCGTAAAATTCATATTTAATATTTCTAAAAATACCGTTTGCATCGGTTCCCCCTTATCTCACGGGCCCGCTCCCGTGTTACTCCTCACCAAACTCCTCAATCATCTTCTGAATTTCGGAAATCTGAGATTCGCTCAGTTTCTTCTTCCCCATAAAGGCCGCCAGGAATTTCGGCAGAGATCCTCCAAAGGATTCCTCTACGAACTGGTGGCTTTTATGTCTGTCGAATTCTTCTCTGCTGATGCAGGATGTGACTACCGTGTTCTCGTTTTGGAACAGTCCCCTGTCGCAGAGGCGGCGCAGCACCGTATAGCTTGTGGTGCTCTTCCAGTCCAGTTCTTTCGCTGCCAGTTTCACCAGCTCACCGGAGGCGACGGGTTCATTGTCCCAGATCAGATCTGCAAATTTAGATTCCGCTTCGGCAAGTTTATATTCAATCATGTTCGCCCTCCTGCGCTCTACAAGCAGTAGAGCTTTCTTATATTTTCACTCTACACCACGTAGAGTGAAATGTCAATCCATTTTGGTCCCTTTTTTTCTATGAAGCCATAAAAAAACAGGTCCTGCGAATTTATCTCGCAGAACCTGCTTTGACAATAATCATTTTCTATCTTTTTTCCTGCCTTTTTCATAAAGGTACAGATTAATGCCGGAGAGTGCCGCATTGCCGGCCGCTAAAACTGCATGCGTAAGATTCAGGTTATCAATCGCCATGAACAGCCATATCAATCCTGCAATGGCAAAGGCAATGGATGCCACAAGTTGAAGCTTCGAATCCTTTTTCTTCTCAGCAGCTGCCGCCGCATTGACTTCCGTCACAGCATGAACGGTTTCGTCACCGCCGCAATCCTCATTTAACAAATAGTCCGCACTCACCGCAAACAGTTTGCTCAGCTGAAGAATATTATTTGCATCCGGAAGTGCTGTGCCGTTTTCCCAGCGGCTGACCGCCTGCCGGGACACGTTCAGTTTTTCAGCAAAATCTTCCTGGGACCAGCCTTTTGCTTTCCTGAGCTTTATAATTTTATCTGATAACTTCATGTTGAAATCCTCCTTTGATTTGGATGATTTCATTCTATCAGACACAGCAGAGAAATACTACCGCATAAGCGTTACAATTGCGCAACAAAACTTTACATTCTCTTTTTTACAGCCGGTTTATCTCATTTTGCAGATTCTCCAGAAATCTGCCCGCATGAGCACCATCCATCTGTGTATGATGAAACTGAAACGATACAGGGAGGCAGTATCGGAACCCTTTTCTTCGATATTTCCCCCAGATTATAAATGGGTTATTAAATATTCCGCTGTTCATGCCGACCGCACCGTCAATTTCTGTGTCCAGGATTGCAGAGGTGCCGATTACCATGCAGCTTTCTGACAGATCCCTGTCTTCAGCAGTCTCAGATACCAGGGCTGTATATTTCAGATACTCTTCATTGAATTTCTCCAGATTCGCGTTGTGCAGGATGTCGCAGGAACTCACTTCTCCGCCTCCGTTTTTTACAATCGTGTTGACAGCAAGTGTATCGTATTCCATAAGCTTTTCTCCGACTGGAAGGAGATAAAATTCTTTTACAGGTACCGCCGCTCTTCCAATGCAGTAATCAAGAAGCATATTAAATTTCATATTTTTCTTATTCGATACACGAATCAGATTGGTCACATCCATGGTTTTAAAAAAGGTGACCATTGGATTTGGTGCCTTCATCCAAAGTTCATAAGCCGACTCTCTAGTTGTATCTTTTGGATTAACTGCTCTGGTCATTTGGCTGTATCCTCCGTCTTTTTCAGTGGGAGTACAAAACGCTGTGTTGGATATCCAAATTCTGTCAACAGTTCCTGTTCTGCAAACCCCATCCTTTTCAAAATATCCCGATGTCCGGTATCCGCTTTATCGCCCTCACGGTACGTGGTCATACTGATTTCTTTTCCCTGGAGATAGTCTTCCAGAAGTGCATCCAGAAATACTTTCTGAATTCCCTGATTCCGATATTGCGGATGCACACCTAAAAACTCAATACTGCCTTCGAGATATGAAAATGCCATTGTTCCAATCAGAAGATTTTCATCCTTTAAAACCAGCGCCCGTTGTTCTTCAATACATTTTGTAATCTCATTCAGATAATCCATTTCATTCATAACCGGATAACCGTCTATTACAAGCCGCATCAGGTCCATCCAGTCCGAAAGGTCCGACTTCTGCGCCATGCGGATATCAGACTTTGCAAACGTGTGCATTACCGAAGTTTCATGTAAAGTAAACCGCAGCTGCAATGGATAAAAAGTTCCGCTGTCCCGATACTTTGCAGGCGGAACCTTATACATGGATTTAAAGGCGGCAGAAAAAGACTGCTGACTTTCATACCCGCACATAAACGCAATTTCCATAATCGGCTTATCCGAAAACACCAGCAGTTTCGCCGCTTCTGTCAGCTGACGGCGCTGAACATAGTCATGAACGGTCATGCCGACTGTACCGGTAAACTTGCGATGCAGGTGATACCTGGAGTAATGAACCGCTTCAGCAACCTGTTCCAGATTCAGCTTTCCGTCAAGATGGTTTTCTATGTATTCAATAACAGTTTCCATGTCAACTGTATGATTGTTCATCTGCTCATCTCCTCTCCCCAGGAAAGTATAGCATTATTTTCAGCCCAGATTTTAATAATTCTTGCTTTCTGCAGTATAAAAAACAGGTAACGCAGCATACTTGCTGCATTACCTGCCTAATCAAATTCTCTTTATTTAATTTACATTCCGTATCCGATTGCCACAGCCAGCACCAGCAGTGCGCAGTTTACCAGCAGCATGAACAGCTGCAGAGGGATGGACCACTTGAACCACTTTGGATAGCTTACTACGGTCAGACCCAGAGTAATCATCAGCAGTGCATTGGTCGGATAGAGCATGTTGGTGAAACCGTCACCGAAACAGAATGCCTGTACAGCTACCTGCTTGGACAGACCAACCAGTTCAGCCAGAGGTGCGATGATTGGAATCAGCAGGAATGCTTTGGCGGATCCGGAACTTACGAAGAAGTTCAGAGTCAGCACCAGCAGGAAAATCATGATGGACGCACCATAAGCACCCATTTCCGCTACAACTTCAGAAACATAGTATAAGATGGTATCCATGATGCCGCCGTTGGTGATGATCAGCTTTACGGACATGGCCATCATAATCAGCAGCGCAGACGGTGCGATACCGCCGATACCTGCGATAAAGTCCTTACCGATGTTGCCGCCGTAGTGGGAAGCCTTTGCCGCGAGAAGACCGCCGATGAGGAACAGTACCGCCATAACCGGCAGAGAAACTGCGGACAGAGCCGGAACAAAGAATCCGGCCACAATGTATGCGATAACCAAAACCAGGGAAGAAGCGAAAATCTTCACGGTTTTGCCCAGATACTGTTCGTTTGGCAGAGCTTCGATAGCCGCAATGTTTGCGTACTTTTCCTTCTGCTTCAGGTCCTCTTCATAGACAGGGGACTTAGTCGGATCCTTTTCAATCTTGTGCGCATAGCGGTACAGGAACCCGTACAGAATTGCGTAGCAGATGACGAAGACCAGAATACGGAATCCTACGCCGGAGAATGCAGGCAGGCCTGCGATTTCCTGTGCCACACCCAGAGTGAACGGATTCAGAGTCGCAGCAGAAAAACCAAAGCCCGCTGCCAGAGCACTCATACCCAGACCGGTCATGGAGTCCCAGCCCAGAGCGTGAGACAGCACGATTACGATTGGAACCAGAGCCACCAGTTCTTCGAAGATACCGAATACGGAACCGAAAAGCATGAAGAACAGAGTCAGCATAGCCATCAGCTTGTACTTGGAATTTTCGAAACGGCGCACCAGACCGTTCATGATGTACTTCAGCATACCGGACTTATCCAGAGCGCAGAACACGCCGCCGATGATGCAGATGAAGACAATAATCATGATAACGGTTACAGCGTCATCGCTCCACAGCACTTCAAAAGGAGCAGTGAACCATCTCCATACCGGATAGCCGCCAGCCTCTGTGAAGGCGAAAGTACCCGGAACGATGGCTTCTTTGCCGTCAATCATGGTACGCTCGAAGGCACCGCTTGGAATCACGTGAGTCAGAATCCCTGCCCCAATCATCAGGAGCAGCAGGATGAATACAGAAGAGAAGAAGGATTTCTTACTGATCTGTAAACCAGAATCATTATTGTTCATAAAACACCTCAATTTTCACTATTTTAAACACATGTAGAACCATTCTACCCTATTTCATGACATAATTCAACCACAACCAGTTCCGGCCGGTTAAAAATACGGATTGGCATCAGGCTGTTTCCAAGTCCGCGGCTCACATACATAGTGGTATCGCCTTCCGTATGAGAGCCCTCTGTATATTCAGGGAAAAAGCCCTGGCCAGGCGCGATAATGCCGCCAAGCCCAGGCAGACGCCACTGTCCTCCGTGAGCATGACCGGTGAAAACCAGATCCAGTCCTGCTTCCGCATACACATCCAGCATCTCAGGTCTATGGGAGAGAAGGATGGTGAAGCGGTTCAGACTGTCCAGGTTCTCAAGCTGTACTTCCATAACCGTTCTCTCGTCTTCCAGTATATTTCCTGCCTCATCAGTCTTTCCCACGTTGAAAATCGGGTCCAGAACTCCCATCAATGTGATGGCTGTACCGTTCTGTTCCAGATCTGCAGCCTCATTTTCCAATATGGTCACGCCGCATTCCTTCAGTCCGGCTTTCAGCTGTTCATATGCTTCCGGAATCCGGTTTTCATGGTTCCCGGGCACATAATAACATGGAGCCACTCCCACCGCCTTCTGAGCAAAATCCAGTGCAGTCTCCACGTCCGTATTCCGTGAGTCAATCATATCCCCGGTGATGACGATGATATCAGGATTCTGTTCGACAATTTTCGACACGATTCGACGCTGTCCGCGTCCAAACTCTTTATTATGCAGATCTGAAACCTGCACAATGGTATATCCATCAAATTCTGCCGGAATCCGCCCGCTCACAACCTGCGACCGGCTCACCGTCAGATCATTGTTCTGCCAGATGCAGAACCCCGCCAGAACTGCCGCAGCCAGAAGCACTGCTGTAATTCGTTTCTTCTTCATCATAAAAATCCCCTCCGACTAAAACAGACTGAGCTGTTCCCCCGACGTCCTGTCCTCAAATTCCTTTAAATATGCAAAAACCTGGTCCGGCCCATACATGATTCCCTGCTTTTCACAGGTTTCCTTCACCATTGCCGACAATTCCTTCTCCCTGGGACTTCCGTACACATAATTCAGTCCGAAATCGTGAAGATACCGCTCCTTCATCCCCGGGAAGTGCCGATCCAGCTGCCGGAAAAAGTACTCACGGTTTCCTTCCCGCATGGTCACACCTGCACCAAACCAGATGATGCCACGCACTCCTGCATCCACACACATGTTCAGCAGAGCCTGAATGTTCTCACGCGTATCATTAATATACGGTAAAATCGGTGTCATCCACACCACCGTCGGAACCCCGGCCTGCCGCAGCTCCTTCAGTACCTC
>JAFYKS010000390.1 GCA_017537495.1 Bacillota bacterium
AAGGTCCGTTCAAAAGCAACAAAAAGAAATAAATGAGCCTGCAGTTGGCAGACTCATTTACACGTTCTACGTGTTACGCAAGGAACAGAGGGCTTTGCCCGTCTACTGACAACCACGCGTTCGACGCGTGGATGTGTTTTTATATAAGGGTTGGACTGTCGAATTTTGTCGAGCGATTTTTCTTGCTTTTCAGATACAGTTTGATAAAATAAAAGAAGAACAAATGTTCTGCATGGATTATCTGTGCCTCTTGAAAACTGAAAAATCAGATAGGAGGCCATGAATATGAAGAGAAATGAAATCGTAATTTTCGAAGCAGATGATAAAAGTATCGTTTTGCCGGTCGCAGTGGAAAATGAGACTGTGTGGCTGAACCAAAGTCAAATGATGGAATTGTTTGAGAGGGATCAATCTGTAATTTCGAGACACATCCGAAATGTTTTTAAAGAGCGGGAAGTGGAAGAAGAAAGCAATATGCATTTTTTGCATATTGCAAATTCAGATAAACCTGTCGCATATTACAGTTTGGACGTCATCATCTCCGTAGGCTACCGTGTGAAATCCAAACGGGGCGTGGAGTTCCGCCGCTGGGCCAATTCAGTATTAAAGCAGTACATATTAAAGGGATATGCTGTGAACGATAACCGTATCAAACAGTTGGGGGAAGTGATACGGATTATGAAGAGAACGGAAGACGCACTGGACAGCCGGCAGGTACTTTCAGTCATTGAACGGTACAGTGCTGCGCTGGATTTACTGGATTCCTATGATCACCAGACCATGACCAGGCCGAAAGGCAATGTGGCGACCTATGTTCTGGATTACGAGGAATGTATGCAGGTCATTGAAAGAATGCGCTTTGGTGATGAATCGGATCTGTTCGGCAGAGAAAAGGATGACTCGTTTAAGGGGAGCATTGGAAACATTTATCAGTCCTTCGGTGGCGTAGAACTATATGAATCGTTGGAAGAAAAGGCGGCCAATCTTTTATATTTTGTGACGAAAAATCACAGCTTCCTCGACGGCAATAAGCGGATTGCGGCGACCATGTTCCTGTATTTCCTGGACAGAAATCAGGCCCTGTTTATGGACGGAAACAAGAAGATTGACGACAGGACACTGGTGGCACTCACGATTATGATTGCTGAGTCCAAACCGGAAGAAAAGGAAATGATGGTCAGTGTCGTGATGAACTGCATGCAGTGACAGAAGAAAACCTCCCGTGGCGCCGTGCGCGGTGTCCGGGAAGTTCTTTTTATGCTTTATATATCCCTTTCAAACCGGATACTTCCTTCGTCTTGTGCGGCTGCCTTGAATCCCTGTGCCTGCCAGAAGGCGATGGCTTCGGTATTCTCCTTTTCGCAGGAAAGGGACAGGAAGTCGTAGCCCTGACCTGTCATGGCTGCCCGGACGTCGGCGAAAATCTGGGAACCGATGCCCTGACGCTGCAGGTGGCCGTCCACCATGAACCAGCCGATGAAGGCGTCGTCCTTTTCCGGATAGCCGGTAATCAGATCCAGCACGGAGACCAGACGGTCATCCTGATAGAAGCCTACGAAATGTTTATCCTCGGTACCTGCGCCTTCCGGAATCTGGCTGATGATTTCCGTCAGACTTTCCACGGTCGGCGCCGTGCTCAGGGTCGCATAATATTTCTGGTTGGACTTGCAAAGATTGTAAACCTCGGAGATATCAGCCTCTGTGATGCGGCGCACCTCATGGGATGTGCTCAAAGTATTGATATCCAGTGTATGCTGCGCGCCTGCTTCGTAATCGATGGCCTGGCGGAACTGGGTTTCAAAGAGTTCGCGGTAGGTGCCGCCCAGTGCCAGCAGTTCTTCGTGGGTGCCCTGCTCGGAGATGATGCCGTCTTTTACTACCAGAATCTTGTCTGCTTTCAGGATGGTGGACAGACGGTGTGCGATGACGATGCTTGTCCGGCCTTCCATCATGGCTTCCAGTGCATCCTGGATTGCGTTTTCGGAGATGGAGTCCAGAGCACTTGTGGCTTCGTCTAGAATGAGGATTTTCGGATCCTTCAAAATCGTTCTGGCCAGGGAGATTCGCTGTTTTTCGCCGCCGGAGAGCTTCAGACCCCGGTTGCCTACTTCGGTATCATAGCCCTTAGGCTGTTTTACGATGAAGTCGTGAATGTTGGCGATACGGCAGGCTGCTTCGATTTCTTCCATGGTGGCATCATCCTTGGCGTAGCGGAGGTTTTCCAGGATGGTACCGTTGAAGAGGTAGGTTTCCTGGGTTACCACGCCGATGCACTGGCGTAGATATGGCAGGTCGAAGTCCCGAACATCCACACCGGCGATGGTTACGCTGCCGTCCAGTACATCGTAAAGACGCGGAATCATATTGACTACCGTAGACTTGCCGGAGCCGGACGGACCTACGATGGCATACATTTTGCCGCCTGGAACGGTGAAGTTCACATCGGTCAGCAGAGGTTTGGACGGATCATAGCTGAAGGCCACGTGTTTGTATTCGATAGGCTGCATCACCACATCCGGCTTCTGGCCGTCTTCCGGAGAAACGATGGTGTTTTCACGGTCGAAGTAATCGAAGATTCGTGTGAACAGTGCCAGCGAACGGGTGAAGTCAATCCGAAGATTCAGCAGGGATTCCACCGGACGGTAGAGACGGTTGATCAGGGAAACGGTGGCAGTGACAGTCCCTACGGTAAGGGCTGGATCCAGCTTGTTGATAATTAGGTATCCGCCGACGAAGTAAATCAGCAGGGGGCCAAGCTGGCTGAACATACCCATGACAACCATGAACCATTTGCCGCTGCGGCGCTCTTTCAAGGCGATGGCGGTAGCTTCTTCATTTACTTTTACGAACTTTTCGTATTCCTGCTCTTCACGGGTAAAAATCTTCACCAGCATGGAACCGCTGACG